>JAFSSU010000010.1 GCA_017450845.1 Treponema sp. | reverse complement strand
TCCAGAAGGAGATTCGTAATAACAATCACGAAAACAGGGCTACCGGAGACACGGTGCCTGCACTTATAAGTGAAAGTTCCGTTCAGTTATAACTGAATGCATCGCGCAGTTATAACTGAACGGCTCGTGCACTTATAACTGAACGGTCCATGCACTTATAACTGAATGGTTCCGTGCACACGCTGCAATTGATTTTCCCCTGCTTCCCGTGAGGCATGGTCAGGAAGTCCGGGGGCCGCCCCCGGAAACAAACGCTTGCACGCACCGCCTTTTTCATGCTACAATGAAAGGGCACATGGAGCAGGACGGCGACGCTGCGGCCCTCAGGGCCCTTCTTGACAATCTGGATCAACTCACCTTCGTACTGGACGGCCAGTCGCGGACAATCCTCTACGCCAACGCGGCCTTCCTCTCCTTCATGCGCTCGCCCTCCTGCGAGGGGATGGACGTGCAGGACTTCATCGACGCTGACCCGGAGATGAAGGAGCGGCGCGAGTGCTTCCTCAAGAGCACCATCGGAAGCCTTGACCCCTCCCGCGGAGTTTTCTGCCCCGGGATCGGCCGCTGGTTCAAGATTTCGGTCAACCCGGTCAAGTGGAAGGGGCAGGACGCGACCTCCTACATGGCGAGGGACATCACCGAGGACAAGCGGGAGGAGGACTTCCTCTACGAGCGGAACATCGCCTACGACATCCTGACCAAGCGATTCAACGTCGCCATCTGGGAGTACGACAAGGAGACCCACACCGTCACCATGGTGCAGAAGGACTCCGCCGACACCTTCGGCAAGATGCACCTGCCCGACGTCATAGAGGACGTTCCCTACAGCCTGGTCCCCAACGTGGACGAGAGGGACGTGGACAAGTTCATCCGCATGTACACCTCGGTGGACGCGGGGATGAAGAAGGCCGACTCCAAGATAATGCTTATAAACCCCATCACCCACGAGAACTTCTTCCTGCACATCATCCTGTCCACCTTCACGGACTACCAGGGCAAGGAGAGGGTCGTCGGCTGCGGGATCGACATAAGCGCGAGCCAGAGGGAGGAGGAGAAGTACCGCCGGCTCAAGAAGCAGCTTTCCGACGTGATGGACATCTCCTTCGAGTCCGCCCTGCTCGACCTGGCGCAGAACCGCTGCCACGAGCACAAGAGCATCTCCGACGAGGTGCTCAGGAGGCACGGGTCGGACACGGCGGACGGCTTCATCTACGCGGTCGGCATGGACATAGGCGACCCCAAGCTGCAGAGCGAGTTCTTCGACCGCTTCTCGCTGGAGTCCATGCGCCTGGACTTCACGAACGGCATCCAGCAGATCTACATGGAGTTCCCCAACTCGTCCACCGGGCTCGAGATGAAGTGGCTGCGCATCACGGCGAACCTCAGCATGAACCCGGAGACCGACTCCGTGGAGGCCCTGACCTACCTCGTGGACATCAGCGAGGAGAAGAAGCACGCCTTCATCGTCAACTCCCTCGCCTCCGACAGCTTCCACTTCATCGCCTTCCTCTACGCGGACACCGGCGAGATGGAGTACTTCTCCAACAGCACGGACATCTACTTCATACCGCAGAACGCGGACCTCTCGAGCTACGCCGAGGTCCGCAGGATACGGACGGAGCACTTCATACAGACCGACGCGGAGAGGCAGGCATACCTTGAGGCGACCAGCATAGACAGGATACGCGAGGAGCTCAGGAGCAAGAAGTCCTACGCCGTCTCCTTCAACCAGGTCGCCGGGGACAGGGAGAGCCGCCTGCAGATAGTGTTCTCATGGGCCTTCGAGGAGATGGACATCCTGCTCGCCCTCTGCCTGGACGTTACGGAGTCCTACGCCAAGGAGCAGGAGTACGTGAAGAACCTGGAGAACGCCGTCCTGGACGCGGAGAACGCCGCCAAGTCCAAGATGGAGTTCATCTCCCGCATCAGCCACGACATCCGCACCCCGCTGTCCGCCATAACGAGCATGACGGACTTCGCCTTCGAGGACATCGACGATAGGGAGAAGCTCCTTTCCGACCTGGAGAAGATAAGCTCGTCCAACAAGTTCCTGATGAGCCTGATAAACGACGTGCTCGACGTGTCCAAGATAGACTCCGGCCGCATAGAGCTGGTGCCGGAGATTTACTACCACGACGAGTTCATCGGAGACATACAGAACATGTTCGTCCCCCTCTGCGAGCAGAAAGGGGTGGAGTTCCTCACCGTCACGTCCGGGGTGGGGATCAGCGCGATCTGGGCCGACAAGGTCCGGCTCAACCAGATAGTCCTGAACCTCGTCTCCAACGCCTACAAGTACACGCCCAAGGGCGGCCGCATCACGCTCACCCTGGCCTCCCGCCGCCTGGACGACAAAATCTGCTCCGTCGGCATAACGGTGGCGGACACCGGGATCGGGATGGGGAAGGACTTCCAGAAGAAGATGTTCACCCCATTCACCCAGGACCTGGAGAACCCGGAGCGGCAGAAGCTGCGCTCGGGGACGGGCATAGGCCTCTACATCGTCAAGAAGCTCGTGGAGCTGATGGGCGGCACGATCGAGGTGCACAGCGAGCTGGGCAAGGGGACCAGGATACACACGGACATGCCCTTCCCCTACGAGGAGGGGACGAGCGGCAAGGCCCCGCACCAGGCTGAGGCGGAGCGCAGGAAGCTCTCCGGCCGCGTCCTTCTCGCCGAGGACAACGAGATAAACACCGAGATAGCCCTCCGCACCCTCTCCGCCATGGGCCTGGAGGCGGACACCGCCGAGAACGGGGCCATCGCCGTCAAGAGGTTCAAGGAATGCGAGCCGGGCACCTACATCTGCATCCTGATGGACATCCAGATGCCGGTCCTCTCAGGCTACGAGGCGACCGAGGCCATCCGCTCGCTGAACAGGGAGGACGCGAAGACCATCCCTATCTTCGCCCTCTCCGCCAACGCCTACAGCGAGGCCGTCCAGCAGAGCCTGAACTCCGGCATGAACGGGCACATCTCCAAGCCCATCAACAAGGACGCGCTCTACACGGCCCTCGAGGAGGCCTACGAGAAGGCCGGCGGGAATTAGGCGGGAAGCAAAAAACAAAAGCCATAAGGCAACCGGTCAAAGACCGCTCAAGGAAAACTAATAACGTTAAGGAGACATCCATGGACTTCCTCAAGAAAAAAAGGCTCCCCGCGGCGGGGAGAGCGGGGCTTCCCCTGCTGATGGCGCTCGCGGGCCTGATTTCGGCCTCCTGCTCGACCACGGTCAGGCAGGAGGTGGAGCAGCCCGCGAACCTGGAGGTGGAGCGCTACGCCAGCGTCTCGGCCCTTCCCTTCAAGACATCGTCGGAGATGGGCAAGTCAAGCTACGACGACACCCCGGTGGAGACCTTCGAGGACTACTACCAGAGGCTCGGGCAGAAGGCCGCGAGCGAGAACGACGAGTACGTGCTCCTGACCCAGCTAGACGACAGGCTCACGGAGAGGCTCATGCAGAGCAGGCAGCTGAAGTACGTGGACCCCGACACGGTCCAGTACGCCATCCGCCACCGCGAGGACATCCCCGCCGACGTGTACGTCACCGGGGGCCTCACCAGGTTCATCTCCAAGATAGAGAAGGAGGAGACCGACAGCGGCAAGAAGGACGACGAGGACAAGCCCATAATGGAGACCAAGTACTGGCGGGAGGCCTCGGCGGTCCTCCTCTACCAGGTGGTGGAGACCGGGACCAACCGCGTCGTCTCCAAGCAGGAATTCTCCTTCTCCGACAAGTCGGACAAGGTCTCGGACTGGAAGAAGGTCAGCTCCACCTACAGCGTGCTGAGCCCCTACCTGAACCCGATCGTCAGCAACATCATGAAGGACTTCACCCCGCACACCGAGAGCCGGGAGCTGACCCTGCTCAAGGGCAAGGGCAAGGACATGAAGGAGGCCGACAAGCTCGCGGGCAAGGGCAGCCTCGTCGCCGCCCGGAACAAGTTCCTCGCCATATACAGGCAGGAGGGGACGTTCGAGTCGGGCTACAACGCCGCCCTCCTCTACGAGGCGATGGAGGAATACGAGGAGGCCCTCTCCCTGATGAACAAAGTCTGGAAGGACTCGGGCGACTCCCGCGCCAAGGAGAAGATACGCGGGCTTGAAAAGGAGATGGAGGCCGCCCGCCGGCTCCAGGCGCAGAAGAGCAGGAAGCAGTAATCCGATCGGGCCGGGCGTCAGTCCTCAGCCGCAGGCTGGCCGCCGTGCGTGCGCCGCCGTGCGGCCAGGATTCCCATGCTTTTGCCCCTAGCGGGCCTCAAAGGTGTATCCGTTGACTTTTTCAATATTATTCCCCCGGAAAAAATATTCATAAAAAGTAACGTCGGCACCGCTTGTCTTGACCGGAATCTTATACTTCAGCTTATTTCCCTCGTATGTATAGAGGTAGACCCAGTTCTTCGCTTGTTCCTCCAGGACACATCTTCCTTCCTGATAGTAATAGGTATGCTTTTCACCGGAAGCTTTTTCCGTCTCCACCTTCTTTGACAGAGCATTGCCCTTATACAGGTTTGTCGCTGACCCGTCAAAGTCATCGGACTCCGTGACCCTTCCGAGGGAATCAAGCTTGTATGGATTACAGATGATGCCATATTCTTTCCAGGTGCCGTCCCCCGTCTTCTCGAACTTCTGGATTTCACAAGGGTACCTCGCTTCCATGCCGGGATACTCATACAGCACATACGTGTCGCCGGGGCCGTCACCGCCGTCCCTCCATGAGAAAACAAGCCTGCCTCCTGAATCATAGGCATTCCTGTAATTATAGCCCCAGAACGGGGGATAATCCTTTGACTGGCGGATAAGCAGCCCCTTCCCGTCATATTCATTCCTTTCCTTGTACGACGCATAAGCATTGCCATATGCCCCATAATCACAGCGATATTCCGAACCATGAAAGCAGAAGGATATGTCGCTTATCACTATGTCATCCCATTTCTCACAGTCATACAGCTCCGAGACATATATCTGGATTTTGCACACTTCAGAGGAAGGGCCAAACATGACGGACTGCGCGGACATGGCATCCGCAAAGAGAAATTCTTTTCTGGCAAGCTCCCCCTTCCCGTCAAATAGGGCTATCGCGCCGGATTTTATCCGGTAATTCGCCTTGAAATACCTCTTGTCAAAATAGCCGGCCTTTATTCGTATTTCGTCTATGCTTATGCTGTTGCCAAGGAATATCTGAACCAATGGCTCAGAACTGTCAAACGATTTTTTGTTGACCGCGAACACGGTATCCGGGTTATTGTCAAAGATATTCAGCGGGTTATACCGTATTATATTCTTCTCGTCCCTCAGGAACGACTGCGCGTCCACGCCAAAGACAAAGGCCGTCTGCGCGGAGCAGAACGGACACATCATAAAAATGATTGCTGTAAAAATACCCTTCCGCATAAAAGCATTCCTCCTGTAAGCTTCCGTCAGGCCTAATCCTTCCCAGGCACTGCCCCGTCCGCGCTTCCCCCGATGAACCCCGCCGTCAGCCGCATCGCCCGGGCAAGATACCGTATGCTCTCCCCTACGTCCCCGCACTCAAGCGAATGGTCCGCCCCCTCGAACAGGTGGAGGGGAACCCCGGCGTTCCTGCATCCGGCCACGCAGTCGCAGGTCCTGATCCAGGGGTCGGCAGTCCCGTGGAAGGCGACGGAGCGGGCGAGGGGAAAATCAAAGGTCCGGGTGACCGGCGTGTAGAGGACCTGGCGGGGGACGATTCCCCTGGATTCCGCCCATGCCGCCCCGACCGCAGTTCCGATGCTCTTGGAGATGATGAGGATGCCGGGGGCTTCCTCCGCCATCTCCTCCTTGCCCAGCACTCCGTCCAGCCGGGAAGCCGACCTCTCCAGCGCGAGGCGGAAGCATTCCCCGAGCCTCCCCGTGTCGAGCGGCTTTCCCGGCGCGGGACGCTCCACGCGGGGAAGCTC
>JAFSSU010000098.1 GCA_017450845.1 Treponema sp. | reverse complement strand
CCTGCACTGGAGCCTTGATGTCCTGTTCCATGACGACGACTGCCCCGTGCTTGACCGCAACACGGCGGAGAACCTTGCAATTGTCAGGCGGATCATCTACAACCGGATAAAAATGCAGCCGGACTATGACACTCTTGCCTGGGGCAGGCGCAACTGCATGTATGATGACGATTTCAGGGCGAAGATTTTGTTTTCATGCTGAGGCCCTGATTTCTTGCAAGTGCCCCTTGACACATTGGAGGCATTTCCTATATAATGCTTTCCATCGATTGGTTCGACCGACGGACGCGCGACTAGCTCAGTTGGTTAGAGTACAAGCATGACACGCTTGGGGTCATAGGTTCGATTCCTATGTCGCGCATAAGCAAAAAGGGCTTCTCCTATGGGGAAGCCTTTTTTTGTTAATTTTCGGCCATTCGACCGATAAATTCTTCAAGGAATTAGGAGACAGATATGGCAAGACAGTCCAGGGCGCAGCTCAAGGCAAGGATTTTCATTGCGGCAATCATATCATTGATTGTGGTCGCGGCGGTCACGGTGTTCGCCACGAGGATCAGGTTCAGGAGCGACGCTCAGGAAAAACTGGCCCACCAGGCCCATCTTGAGACCCTTCAGTTCACGTCCAGCCTGAACGCGCAGCTGGGGCTTGTCATCCAGATGGTCAAGACACCTTCCATCGTCAAGTACATGGAGAATCCCGATGACCCGGACCTGAAGGCTGTCGCCTTCGAGGAGCTGGGAAGCTACATGGACTCCTACCTGTCCAAATCCGTCTTCTTCGTCAACGACAAGGACCACAAGTTCTACCAGGACCTCAAGGAAGTCTACCTGCTGGATCCCGACAAGCCTGAGAACTACTGGTACAACATGACGATGTACGAGACCGACGTCTACAACTTCAACATCAACTACAACCCCGACCTGGGGGCGACCTTTCTCTGGGTCAACGCCGTCATCCGTAACAGCGCGGGCCAGCCGGTCGGAATCGCCGGCACGGGCATCCCGCTGACGGACTTCATCAACTCCATGTACTCCGACCTGCCCAAGGACGTGACGATGTACATCTACGACGACAAGCTCACCATAACCGGGGCGGAAGACCAGTCGCTCCTCGCGGAGGGAATCCCCGTCACCGACAAGCTCCCCGACCTTCAGGGCCAGGAACTGCTTCCCGGGGACATAGCTTCAGGGCATTCGCCCCAGCACGAGTTCACATTCGCCCCGCTCTCCCTGGTCAACTGGCACCTGGTCTTCGCCAAGAAATACTCTTTCTCCGCCGCGCTGGGATACGCCACGGGCCCTCTGGCCGTCTGCCTGGTCATCATCTTCGTGGTGGGCGCCATCCTCCTCAGCACGAACATGATATACAGCGCGAACACGCTCAAGGCCGCAGTCGATGACCTGTCCTCCGGCAACGCCGACCTGACCCGCCGCGTGGAGCTTGGCAGCACGCCATTCCTGGCCGTCATGGACGAGCTGGTGGACAGCCTGAACCGCTTCATACAGAAGCTTCAGGGCATAATGGGCACGGTAAAGGAGTCCAACGGCTCGCTCGTAAAGAGCGGCGACCGCCTGCACGAGACGACGGGACAGACCGAGAGCTCTATCATACAGATCATAAAGAGCATCGACTCCATACAGGGACAGATAGAGAACCAGGTCGTGTCCGTCAACGGCACGGCGAATTCCGTCAAGCAGGTCTCGGCCGCGATAGGGACAATCGGCGGCATGATACAGAGCCAGTCAAACGGCGTCAGCGACGCCTCAAGCGCGGTCGAGCAGATGATCGGCAACATAGCCAGCGTCAACCAGAGCGTGGACAAGATGGCGGAGTCCTTCGAGGGCCTTCGCGACGACGCGAAGAACGGAATCAACAAGCAGGCCGCCGTCAACGAGAAGATAAAGCAGATAGAGGCCCAGTCCGACATGCTGCAGGAGGCAAACCTCGCCATCTCCAGCATAGCGGAGCAGACAAACCTTCTCGCCATGAACGCCGCCATCGAGGCTGCCCACGCGGGCGAGGCCGGAAAGGGATTCGCGGTCGTCGCTGACGAGATCCGGAAGCTCTCCGAGACTTCCAGCCAGCAGTCCAAGACGATCGGTGACCAGCTCAAGAACATCAAGGACTCCATATCCGAGGTGGTCGCCGCGTCCACGGAGTCCAGCTCGGCGTTCGACTCCGTGTCCGGCAAGATAGACGAGACCGACGAGCTCGTCGAGCAGATCAAGGCGGCGATGGAGGAGCAGAACGCGGGCTCCCGCCAGATACGCGAGGCCCTGCAGTCGATGAACGACAGCACGATCGAGGTCCGCAAGGCCTCCAGCCAGATGGAGAGCGAGAACAAGACGGCCCTGGAACAGGTGGACCGCCTGCACGAGGCGACGAACAACCTGATGAGGGACATGAACGGGGTCTCGGACGGGGCACGCAAGATAAGCGACACCGGGAACTCCCTGGGAGCCATGGTCCAGGAGGTCAAGGACTCAATATCCAAGATCGGGAGCCAGATAGACCAGTTCAAAGTCTAGTCAAATCCCGCTAAACTGACTATAATAGCTCGATGTCTTTATTTGCTATAGAAAACTTCGCCAGCACGATCGCCCTGCTCCTGTCCATCGCGAGCTTCGCGGTCGTCGCCGGCCACAGGGAGGCAAAGGACTACGAGGTCTCCCTGTCATTCTCCTTCTTCACCATACTCACCAGCCTGGGATATCTGGGCATCCTACAGTCGGCGGCGGTCGAATCCGCGCTCGTGTTCACCACCAAGCTCAAGTACATCGGCCTGTTCATGCAGTTCATCGTGTTCTTCATGGTATACGGCTACTTCAAGATAAAGCTGCCCGGGTGGGTCTACACCATCTATCTGGCCTCCTCTCTCCTCATCCTCGTGATGATCCTGAACTTCAACTTCAAGAGCCGCCCCCTGCCCGGCAACCCCATGTCTTGGTTGGGCTTCACCGGGCACTGGTTCTTCAAGAACTACTACATCCAGATGCGGCGCGGCCTCATCTTCCTGCGCTCGCAGAGCAACTGGGGCAACGTCCTCTTCCTGGCGACGATGGTCTTCTACGTGGCGGCCTTGGTCTACCTGTACGTCCACGTGCTGCTCTACAAACGGATACTCAAGACGCGGGACCTGACGGTCCTCTTCGCCTCCCTGCTCATACCGACCTTCTGCTTCCTCTACGAGCGGGCCTTCCTCTTCATCACCGAGCAGGAATCCATTCCCATCGTCCCCTTCGGCATAATCGTCTCCAACATCCTGACAATCTACCTGGTCTCGTACCGGAGGTTCTACAACGTCAACGCGATGGCGAGCGACGTGTTCTTCGACAAGATGGAGACTCCGGCGATCGTCATCAACGACACCTTCCGCATAACGAACATCAACAGGGCATCCCAGAAGCTCTTCTCCTTCATCGACAAGGACATCCTCGGGCAGCGGGCCATGGCGGCCTTCCCCGACTACCTGACCCGGTCTTTCGAGGCCCTCATATCCTTCGACGGGGAGATGGGCGAGAAAATCGGGCAGGACAAGGCCCTGGTCTCGGACGACAACCTCGTCTTTGTCGGCAACAAGACCTTCCAGCCCAAGGTCCGCCGGGTGATGAACAAGAACCAGCTGATAGGCTTCGTCTTCTCGCTCGATGACGTGACCCTGCTCCACAACTACAAGAGCACGCTGGAGGACGACGTCAGCCGGAAGACCGACCAGATACGCAAGATGCGCGATCAGATGGTCTTCTCCTTCGCATACCTTGCCGAGCACCACGACCTGTCCAGCAAGGGGCACCTGACGCGCACCTCATACTACACGGCGGCCATAGCCCGGGAGCTTTTGCGCGAGGGGGTCTACATGGAGAGCATAGACCAGGAATTCATACACACGATCTCGAGGGTCGCCCCCCTGCACGACATAGGCAAGATTTACGTGGACGAGAAAATCCTGAACAAGAACGGCCCGCTGACGCCCGGCGAGAGGCTCCAGATGGAGTCCCACACGGTGAGGGGGGCGGACTTCCTGAGCACCGCCCTCAAGGACAGCGGGGACACGCTCTACAGCGGCATGGCGCATGACATAGCCCTCTACCATCATGAGTGGTGGAACGGGGCGGGCTACCCCAGCAAGATTTCGGGAAGCAACATCCCCATCTGCGCGAGGATCATGGCGGTCGCGGACGTGTTCGACGCGCTCATCAGCGAGCGGCCCTACAAGAAGGCGTTCTCGCTGGCGGAGGCCTACGACATCATCCACTACCAGTCAGGGACGCACTTCGACCCGGCGGTCGTCGCCGCATTCGAGGCCATAAAGCCCGAGACGAAGGAGATACTTGGCAGGCTCGCCAAGACAAGGGAGAACTAGACGGACTCCTTCAGGATGGAGCCGAAGTGCCTGAGGTAATCGATGAAGGAGATGTAGGCGAGGACGACGCAGAGGGCGTAGAAGGCCACGCCGACGTTCCTGAAGAGCCCCATGTCCAGGCCCCAGCTTGCCGCCATGCCGGTGCGGACCAGGCACTCCTGAAGGAGAGAGACAAAGCACGCGACGACATAGCTGACGGTCTTGAGCTTGCCCCCCTTGCGGGCCGCGATGGCCGTCCCCTTCTTGGCTGCGACCATGCGGAGGAAGTTCTGGCTGAATTCCCGGTAAAGGATGAGCACGTAGAGAAGGGCGGGCATGTAGCCCGAGAACACGAAGCAGGTGAAGGTGGACAGGTGCAGGAACACGTCGGCGAAGGGGTCGAACATCTTGCCGAAGTCGCTGACCTCCCCGTTCTTGCGGGCAAAGAAGCCGTCCAGGAAGTCCGTGAACTCCGCGAACCCCAGCAGGGGAACGAGCAGGCAGATGAGGACGCTCCTCGCCGCCCCACTTTTCATGTCAAACCAGAGGGGGATGAAATACAGGACGAAGAATATCGGCGCAAGGATGACCCGCACCAAAGTCAGCTTGTTTGACACTTTCATTGCCCCAGTATATTTCTTTTTCCGCCCAGTGTCCAGATAGTCCGAATATGAAGATAAGGCTTCCATATTGAAAGAAAGTGCTGTATACTGTTCTCTGTATGCGTTTCCGAGAAGCGACCCGAAAGCTGACCGTCCTCCTGCTGGCCATTCCTTTCCTGGGCACCGGCCTGTCAGGGTTGCCATCCCAGGACTTCACCGGCCCCGGCTCCCCCTCCCCCCTGCTCATGAACGGGGACTCAGAGGACACCGGCCCGATCAGGGGCAGGGTCGGCTGGATACGGCAGGCAGGCCGCATGAGCCTGGATCCGGAAGGGAACAGGACCGGCTACATCTTTGAGCTCCTGGACAAAATCGCGGAGAACGCGAACATAGAATTCGACTACGTGGAGGCCTCGGGACGCGAGGAGCTGCTGCGGATGATGGATAGCGGCCTGGTGGACGTGACCGCGGAGGGCGAGAGCGGATACGTGCAGGAGGGCTTCATAAACCTGCCCCGCAGCATCGGTCCCGTCAACCAGATGATATGCGCCCGCGACGGGGACACCCGCTTCTTCGAGGACGATTACGAGAGCATGGACAACATGACCGTAGCGATGATCGACAGTCCCAGCGCCAATGACAAGCTGTCCGCCTTCGAGGAAGCCAAGAAATTCACCACCAAGCGGCACTACTACCCGACGGCTCATGCGGCAAAGGCTGCCCTGCTGACGGGGAACGCCGACCTCGCGGTGCTGGACAACTATGATGACCCGCACGGGGTGGTCGTCATAGCGAAATTCGGCCTGTCCGACCGCTTCCTGACCGTCAGGGAAGAATGCGAGAACCTGAAGAACGCGATGATGCGGGGTTACGGTGCGCTGCTCGCCGAGGATCCCTTCTTCCTCGGCAACATGAACAACAAATACTTCTCTGAATATCAGATAAGGAACACTGCTTTTACCAAGGACGAGCAGTCCTTCATACGGAACGCCCCCCCTTTCGACGTGTACCTGAGGGACGACATTCCCCTGGTATCCTACTGCAGCGACGGCGTGTTCTCCGGCTACTTTCCCGCCATACTCAAGAGAATCTCCCAGAGGACGGGGCTCAGGTTCAACCTGAAAGGCAGGGACAACTTCGACGAGCTTGCCGAAGCGGTCAAATCCGACCCGACAGGGCTTTCCATCTGCATCCTGCCCAAAAGCAACCATTTCCACAACGACAAGATGCTCAGGTTCGCAAAGCCGTCCGCCAGCTGTACCATACTGATGGTGTCCAAGAGGAACAGGGACAAGATGGTCCTGACGGTCGCCTGCCCCTCCCGCAACTACGCGCTCAAGGAAACCGCAGAAAAAAAAGGCTACGAGGTCATTGAATACCAGGACGAGCGTGCCTGCCTGGACGCGGTGCTCCAGGAGAAAGCCGACGCGGCGATCATCAAGGGCTACCAGATACAGAGCCTGATGGGCCTCCGGAAATACAACAAGAAGCTATCCGTACAGCTGGACTCCTCGATGAGCTACGAGATAAGCTTCGCCGTCCCCGCGTCCACAAACAAGTCCCTGCTCGCCATCCTGAACAAGGCTTCCACCGAATTCTCCGAATACGACCTGGGAAGCTACACGACCAGCAACATGAGCATGAGCTTCGTGATCATGTCCCTCCCGGACATCCTGTTTGAAAACTGGTATATCATCGCAATCATCCTGCTGATTTTCCTTGCGGGCCTGTCCATAATCGTCCTTCAGCAGCGTTTCAACAGGAAGCTGGAGACAAGCAACAAGAACAAGGACGTGTTCCT
>JAFSSU010000009.1 GCA_017450845.1 Treponema sp. | reverse complement strand
GCAGGTAGAAGTAGAGCACCGCGAGCAGGATGAGGGTGATGGGGAAAAGCACGTAGGACATTATCACCGTGAAGGGCTTGGGTATGCTTATCTCCTTCTCGTCCCTCGCCGTGTACGCCACAAGCACGTTCACGCCGAAGAACATGTAGGTGAAGCAGATCACCGCCAGGAACGGAGTCGGCGAGTCAAACTTGTAGATGAGCTGCTGGAACGCGACGACGACCAGCATAAGGCCGGACATGAGGCAGGAGGATGCTATTCCGGCGATCACGGACGCGACGATGATATTGGGAGCAACCTGCGTCTCCTTCTGTATGAAGTGCAGCAGGAAGATTGCGACCGCGAGCATAGCGAAGACGGCTCCCAGGTAGCGCAACCACTGGACGGGCGAGCCGAAGTCACTGAACAGGAAGAACACCAGGACGCAGACAGGTATGCTCAGGGCCTGCAGGACAAATGACACGCGCAGCCAGTTGTCCCTCCTGACCTCTTTCTGGAAGGGCGTAAGCCCGCCGCTCCCGCCACAAGACCTGGCCAGGCATACGCAGAGCAGGCCCGCCAGAAACGCGAACACAGCGGCGAACACGGAGCCTGCGCACCAGCGTCCGCAGGCCCTGCTGAAAGCCTCCGAGGCTTTCCTCAGGGCCTCCACCTGATGGGACTCTGCCCCGAAAGTATCTCGGGCATCGTCAATCCTCTTGCCCCAGATATCATCCCCCGCGCTGACCATCACGGCGAACACGGCGGCGGCAAAACTGCCCGCAAGGGTGCCCGGGAAATTCCGCACCGACTTCTTGAGAGCGTCCAGCAAAGATTTCAAAACGTTCATTTTCTTCTATACTCCTTACTCTTTTATTTCAGAATCGTAATCTCTACGCGGCGGTTGGCGGCACGGCCTTCCTCCGTATCATTATCAGCAACGGGACGGGCAGCCCCATGCCCCTTGCAGATGAACTGCTCCTCCCTCACTCCCCTCCTGGCAAGGGCCTCCGCGACGGCGCGGGCGCGTGACAGGGACAGGCGTTTCTCCCCCGCGGACTTGTGCGTATCGGCGGTGTGGCCTTCCACAAGGTACTGGGAATCCGGGGCGGACTTGAGGATGCGGGCAATCTGGTCCAGCAGGTCTTCCTGCCCGGGCAGCAGTTCCGCGCTGTCGCTCTTGAACTGGAGCTTGCGGATGACAATCTTCACGCCGTCCGCTGTCTCCTGCACGGTCGTAGCCGAGGCATCCCCCGCCGTGCTTGTTCCGCCCTGCGGTCCAGCCCCCGCTTTCCTGCCGGATGAAGAACCGCCCGCCGCCGCAATGACCTCGCGGCTGTTGTATGCCGGGGGGTAGCGGGTAAAGAGCGAGATCGTCCCTTTCAGGCGGACGGTCCCGCCGCCCTCGTACACGAAGGTCTCGTCCACCGTGTCACGTATCACGAGGGCGTTGCCCTGACTCTTGCTGATTATTATAGTCGCCTTGTGGCTGCCGTCAGCCTTCTGCAAAGACTGATCGCCTTCCGGGTCTATGTACGATGTCCCGTAACGGGTCGCCCACCGTGCCTCAAGGACATAAACATCCTCGCCGTTGTAAACGTCGTCACGGACGTAGGTATATTCCACGAGAATCGGCATGCGGGTGACCGTCCCGCTGTTCAGCGGGTCCACGGCGCGTTCGGCCCGGGCCACCCACTTGTCGCCTACCCGTATCATGGACTTAGTATAGGAAGGGAAGCTGCGGAACGCCGGGTAGCCGTTGTCCTCCAGCATGACAAGCTCTCCTTCCGGCGTAATCTTGAAGGAGGAGTCTATCGCCGTGTGGATTCCCTCGCGGACCCGCCTCTTGTCGCGCTTGGTTTCCTCCACCACGTAGAAACTGCCCTCGTAGAGGCGGTTCCCGCCCGTGTCCGTCCCCCTGTCGGCGACGTAGGACTGTACTTCCCGGCTCAGAAGACCCGTGAACTGCCCGTTGTCATAGCGGAGCAGGTCGGTCCGCTCCACGAGGATATAGCTCCTCCCGCCGTGATATGCCAAACTCACCATCTCCTCCGCAAAGACGGGAAGGCGGACGGCGGCACAGAGGAAAATCATGGCGATGCAGATGAAAGCTCGATGCCCTTTCATGCCCCTTTAAACCCAGCAGGAAGGAAAAGGTTATAAAAGGGGCTGGCGAAGCAGGCAAGGACAAAAAAACCGGGCAGACACACGGCCCGCCCGGCTTCCTGCACGTGCGGACCGGCCCGCAAACTGGGCAGGAACGCACGTGACAGACTTGCACGGTCTTAGATTCCGTTGAAGTGACTCTTCACCTTGTCCAGGACGTAGTCGCGGAATTCCTCCAGCTTGAAGGTCTTCTGCTCCAGGCCGCTGGAGGCGCGGAAGCGGACCGTGACGGTATTCTCGTCCCGCTCCTTGGCCCCGACGACAAGGATGTAGGGGGTCTTGTGCTCTCCCGAGATCATCTTTATCTTGGCCTTCATGTTGCTGTCATCGGTGTAGGCGTTGGCGCGGAGCCCCGCCTCACGCAGGCATGAGGCGACCTTGTCCGCGTAGTCGTCAAAGTCGTTCCCGACCGGGACGACCGCTGCCTGCTCGAAGTGCAGCCAGGTCGGGAAGGCTCCCGCGTAGTTCTCGATGAGGATGCCCAGGAAGCGCTCCAGCGATCCCAGGACCGCGCGGTGCAGCATGACCGGGTGGTGCTTCTGGTTGTCCGATCCGATGTAGGTCGCATCCAGGCGTTCTGCGGAAGGCAGCTGATAGTCCAGCTGAATCGTACCGCACTGCCACTGGCGGCCCAGCGCGTCAATCAGCGTGAACTCAAGCTTGGGCCCGTAGAAGGCTCCTTCCTTGGGCTGCAGCTCGTACTTGAGCCCGGCGGAGTCGCATGCGTTCGCAAGGGCCTCCTCCGCGTGCTTCCAGGTCGCCTCGTCGCCCACGTGGTCGTCGGGCATGGTGGACAGCTTGACCAGGAGGTTCTTGTCAAAGCCGAAATCCTTGTAGACATCGACGAGCAGATGGCAGAACTTCTTGACCTCGGCCTCAATCTGGTCCTCGGTGCAGAGGATGTGCGCGTCGTCCTGCACGAAGCCGCGGACGCGCATGATGCCGTGCAGGGTGCCGGACGGCTCGTTGCGGACGCAGTGGCCGAATTCCGCCATGCGGAGGGGCAGGTCCTTGTAGCTCCTCGTGCGGGACTTGAAAATCTCAAGCGCGCCGGGGCAGTTCATCGGCTTGACGGCAAAGATGCGCTTCTCGCTCTCCGTGATGAACATGTTCTGCTGGTAGTGGCCCCAGTGGCCGCTCCGCTCCCAGAGGGAACGGGGCATGATTGCCGGGGTGTTGACCTCGACGTAGCCGTCCTGTATGACCTTCTGCCGCATGTAGTCCTGCAGGGCGACGTACATCGTCCAGCCGTTGGGATGCCAGAAGACCTGTCCCGGATCCTCGGGATCCAGGTGGAAGAGGTCCATCTGCACGCCGAGCTTGCGGTGGTCCCGCTTCTCCGCCTCGGCGAGCATGGCGAGATAGTCCTTGAGGTCGTTCGGCTTGTAGAATGCGACCGCATAAATGCGGGAGAGCATGGGGCGGGCAGAGTCGCCGCGCCAGTAGGCTCCCGCAAGGCTCATCAGCTTGAAGCTCTGGGCGTTTATCTCCTTGGTGCTGGCGACATGGGGGCCGCGGCAGAGATCGGTGAAGTTGTCCTGGGTGTATGTGGTTATGGTCGCGCCGTCGGGAAGGTCATTGATCAGCTCGGTCTTGTAGGGCTGGTCCTTGAACAGCTCCAAAGCCTCGGCCTTGGTCACTTCCTTGCGCACAAATTCGTGGTTTCCGGCGAGGATCTTGCGCATTTCCTTCTCAATCGCGGGAAAATCCGCCTCGCTGGCCTTGTGGTCGGCAGGAAAGTCGAAGTCATAGTAGAAGCCGTTGTCAATCGACGGCCCTATGGCGACCTTCGTGCCGGGGAACAGGCGGACGACAGCCTCCGCCATCACGTGCGACAGGCTGTGCCTGACAGTCTGCAAATTTTCATCTAAAGCCATAATGCCCTACAGCATAACGCTTTTTGCCCGTTGTTTCAACAGGTGGGGAGCCTGTGTCCTGACAAGCCTTTCCGGGCGGAGGAGGTCAATAGCTCCACCTTATGAGCCTCTTCTTCAGCAGGTTTATGACCGAATTCAGCAGCGTCACCACGCAGCCGATGAAGATGATTCCCGCAATGGCCCTGGTATAGTTCGCGAAGCTGAGCGAGTAACGCACATAGTATCCCATGCCGTTGTCGGCCCCGAGCATCTCCGCGGCAGTCAGCGTCATCAGGGCAGTCGCAAGGTTTATGGGAAGTGCGTTGATTATCCTGGGCATGTTGAATGGAATTATAATCCTGAAAAGGATTGTCGGCACGGACAGGTTGAGCACTATGGCCGAATTTATTATCTTTCCCTCCACAAAGCGGGTGTTGTTTATGGAGCCCATGAAAGTTCCCCAGAAAATGCTCAGGAATATGACGAAGAGGCTCGCTATCCTGAACGTCGGCATGATAAGGACGACATAGGGGGTATAGATGAGCGGCGGCACAGTGGATATCGCCTTTGCCACCGGGTACACGGCATTGCAGAGGCGGCCGTTCCAGCCGACGAGCGTCCCAAGGACAACGGCGCAGAAGAGAGCGGACAGCATCCCCACAAGCAGCAGGTACATGGAGCTGGTGAAGCCCAGAAGTATGTTCTTGTAATCATCGATGAACACATGGAACACGTTCTCGGGGGCAGGCACGAATATGTAGGGAAAGACGTTGAGCCTGGACACGAGGAATTCCCACAGCAGCAGGAAGAAGAACACGAAGCCCGTTATGTCGCGGGCGGCGGCGCTCCTGTCAGGGCCGGCGGAGCTCTTTCCCCTGAACTGCGACAGGATGAAAGCCAGCTCGATGAGCAGGATGACCGCCAGGAACACCCAGACAGGCTTCAGCCCCCCGCGCATCTCCTGCGCATACTTGCTGGGCAGGGAGAAACAGGCGAGAATCAGCAGGAACAGAAGGTTCGGGAGATTTACTATTTTACGGACATTCTCTTTCATCACAGAGCCCCCTTGTCACTTTCCGAGACGAAATCCACCTGCTCGTCGAACAGGGCGTTTATTCTCTCATACACGGCCCTGCTCGCGGGCTGGGCCAGTATGTCCTTCTTCTGCCTTGGGCGGGGAAAATCCACGTCTATGACCGAATGTATGCGCTGGGGCAGCATGAACACTATCCTGTCGGCAAGGAGGATTGCCTCGTCCATGTCGTGCGTTACGAACACCACGGTCTTTTTATTGCTGTCCTCGCCCCAGAGCTTGAGCAGGAGCGACTGTAAGTTCTGGCGGATTTTCGGATCCAGCGCACCGAACGGCTCGTCCATCAGCAGGATCTCGGGGTTTGTCGCCATTGCCCTGGCGATGGCGACCCTCTGCTGCATTCCGCCGGAAAGCTCACCCGGCAGCTTGTCCTCAAAGTATTTCAGATCGACCTTGGCAAGAAAGTCCATTGCGATTTTCTGGCTCTCCTTCTTGCTCAGGCGAGCTCCTTTGCCCAGCTTCGCCCGCTTCTTTGCGGTCTCGTATACGGCGAAGGCGATGTTCTGCTTCGCGCTCATCCAGGGGAAAAGCGAGTAACTCTGGAACACTACGGCGCGCTCCTCGCCTGCCCCGTGTATCTCGTTCCCGTTCACCCTGACGCTACCGGAGCTGGGTTTGTTCAGGCCGGACAGGACGCTGAGGAGAGTTGACTTTCCGCATCCCGATGAGCCTATGATACAAATGAATTCTCCTTTCCTTACGGTCAGGTTGATGTTCCTGAGAGCCTCGTACATGGAGTTCTCGCTCCAGTATTTGAGGCAAAGATTGTTTATCTCTATTGCGTTTGCTTCCGTACTGTCCATCCACATCCTCCATCATCGCATACGTGAGCTCTGCTTCCCGGAATCCGCACAATGGCTCCGGGAATTCAAAGCTCACATTCTCCTGCTACAATGTGAACCTGCTGCTGAAATCCGGGTACTCGTCATTGTTTTCCTCAAAGTACGCCCACATATCCTTATAGAACTGGTCGTCAGGGAACTGCGCTATCACGGAGCGGAGCGCGTCGGCATAAACCGATATGTCATAGAACTCGGCGAGGGGCCTGTCGCTGTCGACATAAGCTGACTCCAGCATAACGCCGTATACCCCAAGGACTCCGTTGTAGTTCGGGTCAGGATTGTACGAGGTATCCTGGCTTCCGACCTTGTCGTAGATATAGTCGTTTATGTATTCCGTAGTCTGGCCAGTTGACCGCACCATAGAGGCGACGGAGCCTTCCTTGTCCGTCCTGTAGTCCTTGTAGGCGCGTATCTGCCCTTTCAGGTAGCTGACATAGTGGTCGCGGTTCTCATCGACAGTCTTCTGGTTAAAGGTCTGCCGGCAGCAGACGTAATCCTTCTTAAGATGGGTCTCGGGGAAAAGATATGCGTCCCCCTGGTTTATCGCTGTCTGCACGGCGGTGGATCCGATGAAGCCTATGTCCGCGCCGCCCTTTGCCGAGCCCTGGTGTATGGCGGTGAGGATTGACTCATCGCCGTCAAGCAGCTTGAGGGTGAAGTCGCGCCCCTCGACAAGCCCGTAATCCCTCCTGAGGGTATCCTTGACAATCATCTCCGAGGTCGATATGAGCTTGGTCGCGATGACCTTGCCTTTCCAGTTCCTGAAATCCTTTGCCTCCTCCGCGACATCGTGGTTGGCGGCGATGGCCATTCCTCCGCTGACGGTACCGGCCATGACCTTTATTTTTCCTCCCTGCGCACCCTTGCTCAGCTCGGGGATAAGCTCAAAGTACACGGTGTCCAGCTTGCCGAGCTCCACGGCATCGAAGGCCGCTATACGGTCAATCTTCTGAACCTCTATCTCCACGCCGTACTCCTTCAGGTAGCCCTTCTCGGAGGCAATCTCTATGAGCGGGCTGATGAAGCTGGATGTCGCCGTAGCCCCAACCTTGATTTTGTAAAGTCCGTCGCTCCCGCCGGCCTTCGCGCCCTTGCTGCAGGCAAATACAAGGAGGGCAGATGCTATGACAATGCTGGCCGTGATGCTTTTCTTAAAATTCCTGTTCATATAATTCTCCTTTGAAAATCTATTTCAAGAGCCGCTCAAGCTCTTTTATTACGATGTCGTTCTCTTCTTCCGTTCCCACCGATATGCGCAGCATATCCGGGAAGCCATACTCCTCCCCGGCACGTACCAGGATACCTTTTTTCTCAAGCTCCCTGACAAGCGTGACAGAATCCTTTCCCGTCCTGAAGAAGACGAAATTCGTGTTCGACGGGACATAGTAAAGGCCAAGCCGGTCAAACGCCTCGTAAAAGCGCGTCCTTCCGCTCCTGACATTCCGTATGGTCCTGTCGCGGAACTCGTCGTCCGACAGCGCGGCTATGGAGGCGAGCTGGGCCGGCCCGGTTATGTTGATCGGGAGGCGGACCCTGTTAAGGAATGAGAGAAGCTCCTCGTCCGCAAAACCGTATCCGCTCCTGAAAAACGCGAGTCCCTCCAGCTTGGAGAAAGTCCTGAGCACCAGAAGATTCTTGTGCTTCCTGACAAGCGATATTGAGTCAGGAAAAGATGCCACGTTCTCCTCGCTCACGAAGTCTATGTACGCCTCGTCCGAAACTACGACCACGTCATCCGGGACTTTCAAAAGGAAGGACTCCAGCTCGGAATGGCTGAACACCGTCCCCGTCGGATTGTTCGGATTGCACAGCCAGATGATTTTGGTCCGCCCGCTGATCGCGGCAAGGATTCCGTCAAGGTCCACGGAAAAATCAGTCTTGACAGGTATCCCTATGAATTTGCCGCCCATAATCTCCGTCGCGCTCTTGTACCAGCCGAACGAGGGAACGGCAGAGACAGTCTCGTCCCCTTCCTCCAAAAAAGCCAGGGCCACAAGGAAAAGCAGCTCGAACGATCCGTTGCCGCAGATTATGTTGTCGAACGGAACACCGAACTTTCCGGAAATCTTCTGCCTGAGCAAAGTGGCTTGTCCGTCCGGGTAATAGGAGACGGACTTCTGCAGGGCGGCGAGGGCCTTGGGCGAGAAGCCCAGGGTATTCTCGTTTCCCGCGAGCTTGATGACCTTGTCAAAGCCGTACTCCGCCCTAAGGCTGTCTATGCTCTTTGCGGGCTTGTAGAGGGGTATGTTCCTGACGGCCTTACGTGCTTTAAGTGCCATATCCTTGCCCCCTATTTCCTGAAGTCCTTGATTATGCCGTCAGCCGAAAGGAGCGCATTGCTAACCTCATCCTCAGTCCAGGGCGTACCGAACGATGTCTTGATGTCCTTTGCCAGGAAAGAGACTGATGATGCAAGCTCCTCCTGACTCTCGCCCAGCCCAAGGTCAGTGAGCGAGAAAAGGTCTCCGAAGCTCCTGAAAAGCTCCAGTGCGCGGGAAAGCTCTTCCTGAGTTTTTTTCTCAAGCAGGAGCTGGACTATTATTCCCGTCGCGACAATCTCGCCGTGCAGTTTTTCGTGCGTGCCCGTAATCCGCGTCGCGCTGTGGTAGAACGGATGAGCAAAGCTGTATTGGCTCAGCTCGGTCTTCAGGCTGCCGGCAAATCCCGCGAGGTAAATTATGGAGTCCACGACATCCTTGGCATCGCCTGCGAACACGCCTTTCTCCGCATCTTTTTCCGCGCTGATTGTCTTTGCGACAAGCCTGTCAAAGGCAATCCCCGACGCATAAAGGGCAACGTCAAAGGGTATATTCTCCGGGTGGCTCTCGTTGACGGGCCTTATCTCGTAAAGCTTGGCGAACGTATCGACGACCCCTGAATGAAGGTAGCGGACGGGTGACCGCAATATGACCTCCGGATCGGCAAGGACCAGGCGGGCACTATGGGCATTGTTCCTGAAATTGACGAAGCGCCCGATGTCATCATACTGAATCGTCACGGCAGCCCAGGCCGCGCATGTCGCGCCGACCGTCGGGACGGCGGTGACCGGCAGTCCCAGGATGTCGCCAACGGCCTTCGCCGTGTCAAGCACACGCCCCCCGCCTATACCTACGATTACGTCCGCGCCCGCTTCCTTTGCCTTGGCCGCATAGGAATCGAACTGTGACTGGGAGGGATAACCGGAGAAGATATTTACGGAATCAGCGGAGATTCCGTTCTTCTCAAGGCTGCCTATGAATTTCTCTTTTATGGCCGCAAACGCGGTCTTACCAGAAATGACGAACGCTTTCCTGCCGTATGCGGAGATATACTCCCCCGCCCTGGCGACAATGCCGTTCTCCGTTATGTAAGTCTCAGGTGTCTTTATCTGCAAGAACATAACCGACCTCCAAAAAAAGTTCATGTCCAATGAAGCACAATCACGCTTCATCCGTTAATTATGGAACTTCCAGTTGTCTGGTCGGCTCTTTGATGTTTGTTTACCTAGTTATCAGATAGGTTTACTGACACAATATTGATTCCAAAATATTTTGTCAATACGTTTCAGGAAAATTCTCAGAAATCCTTTTTGAAGGAGCAATCGGACAGGGACATGGGAATCCCGAGCTCGGCGAGAGTCCTGGAGATACTGTTGGAGACGCCATCATAAAGAATCAGTCCCTCGCGCTGGGACTTCTCATAGTTGTTGGATTCTATTTCTCCCGGGACAAATATCTCATCGATACCGGCAATCCGTTTGGAGGATTTTATCCGCTCCACGGAGATATCAAGGTTTCTCTTGAATTCAGCGACGTCCGTAAACTGGGATATGTCTATTGCGGCGAAGTTATAGGATACCTTCATGTAATTCTCCGCTGCCGTCTCCTTGCAATCCTCAAGGACGCTGGTACCGCTCAGAAGCGTTGTTATTATAAAAACAATGAAGCCAAGCCCGTATCCTTTGTATCCGCCGAAAGGGAGCAGGGCACCGCCTCCCGTAACTATATCCGCAGGATTTGTAGTCGCCTTTCCGTCGGCATCAAGCCCCCAGTCATCTGGAATGCTCCGCCCTTCCGTATATGCGAAGAAAGCCTTGTTGAAGGCGACATTGCTGGTAGCGGCATCGAACACGACGGGCCGGGCTTTTCCGGCAGGAACAGCGACGCAGATGGGATTTGTTCCGACAAGCCTCTCATACCCCCCGAAGGGAGCTACCGCAGCCCCGGTGCTTGTAAAGGCCAGGCCTATCATGTCATCATCAAGTGCCTGCATGGCATAGTAAGCGGCGTAACCAAAATGGGTCCCGTTCCTGACGGTGCTTACGGCGACACCGTTTTGCCGGGCCTTTCTAATTGTGTGACGCATCGCGAATTTCCCCGCAACGGAACCCGGGGCATGGTCAGCGTCAAAAACGGCATTCCCTTTTCCCTCCCGCAGAAGGGTAATCTTTGACCGGGGATTTATCTTTCCTTCCCTCATCTTCTGGGAATAATTCTCTACCTGCACAAGGCCATGTGAACGTATCCCCCGCATCTCGGCGAGGATAAGGTTCTCGCTGACGGTAAACGCCTCCTCCTCAGAAAGTCCAGAGTGCTCGAAAATTTCTTGGACAAGCCTCCGTGTTTTCCCCGGATCAACCCTCAATTCCATAACAAACCTCCATAAAAAAAAGGTTCCTGAAGTGGGGCGACATGCATCGTCCTCTTCAGGAACCTCCAGCTTTCTGGTCAGTCCCGGCAGTATGCTCAAATCTTCTACTGTTCTTTTTTGTCGAACCTGAACTTCTCGTTCTTGTCAATCTGTATGATCCGGCCGT
>JAFSSU010000097.1 GCA_017450845.1 Treponema sp. | reverse complement strand
GGAGGCCCAGCCGGTCACCAGGATTTACTCCATCGCGGGCCTGCTCCCGCCGGACAGCCCCCTCGTACGCAGCGCCCCCTTCAGGCAGCCCCACCAGACGGCGAGCATCGAGGGGATATGCGGGGGCGGCCCCAGGCTGACTCCCGGGGAAATCTCCCTAGCCCATAACGGTGTCCTCTTCCTGGACGAGGCGGCGGAGTTCAAGGCCTCCGTCCTGCAGATGCTCCGCGTCCCGCTGGAAAGCGGCGCGATCACCCTGAGCCGGGCGGGCAGGTCCACGGTCTTCCCTGCCAGCTTCCAGCTCCTGCTCGCGACGAACCCCTGCCCCTGCGGGAACTTCGGCTCCCGCGACAAGCTCTGCCTCTGCTCGTCGAGCGCGGTGGCGCAGTACTGGAAGAAGTTCTCCGCCCCCCTCCTGGACCGGGTGGACATCCGAGTGCAGGTGGAGAAGAACGAGGGCTGCCAGCCAGGGGGCGGGACGCTGACGACGGCGGAGCTCAGGGAAGGAATCGCCCGGGCGGTCCTGGCTCAGCGGGCACGGCAGGACAAGAAGAACGCGAGGCTCAGCCCTATGGAAATCTCATGCTTCTGCCCCCTCTCCGCCGATGCGGGGGCAATGCTGGACGAGGCGTGCGACCGCTATTCCCTATCGCCCCGTGGCAAAGCCAGCTGCATCAAGCTTGCCCGCACGGCAGCGGACATGAGGGGAGAGGATACGATAAGCGCCGGAAGCATGGCGGAATCGCTGGCCTACCGGAAGGCAGGCGGGCTTGCCGAGGAGCTGGGCATGATGTAGGGATGTGACGAAAAAAAGACCCCCGCGTAAATTGCGGGGGCACGTTACCGGCTCTGAGACTTGAACTCAGACACCATCGCTGGCAAAAGATTTTGAGTCTTTCGTGTCTACCATTCCACCAAGCCGGCTCAAGCTGGCTTTATATTAGCAGTTTTGAAAGATTTTTTCAAGGGGTAATGTATGCAAGATGTGAAATACGATGAAATTCACCGGCAGCTCAGGGACAGCTGCCAGAAACATTCGATTATAGTGGGCAGGCGGGGCGGGTCCCTCTTCTGCGAGAGCCCTGACCTGTGGAACAGCAGGGAACTGCTGGCGGCGGTCTTCGGATTCGACAGCTTCCGCCCCATGCAGAAGGAAGTCATCTCCTGCGTGCTGTCCGGCCGTGACACGCTGGCTGTCATGCCCACCGGCGGAGGCAAGTCCCTCTGCTACCAGCTGTCCGCGCTCCTGATGGGAGGTCTGACCATAGTCGTCTCCCCCCTCATCGCCCTCATGACAGATCAGGTGGCCAAGCTCCGTCCCCGCCTGGAGCCGCTCGGGATGGAGGTGCTCGCCCTCCACGGCGACCTGCCCCCCGAGGACTACGCGGAAAGCTGCCGCAAGCTGGAGGTATGTTGCGACAAGGGCAGGTGCGGAATCCTCTATGTCTCACCCGAAGCCCTGTCCGGCATGAGGCTCAGGCGGCTGCTCGACAAGCTGAAAAACCAGGTCAGGCTGCTCGCCGTGGACGAGGCTCATTGCGTCAGCGAGTGGGGGCACGACTTCCGCCCCGACTACCTGGGAATCGGGGAGATACGGAGGACATTCCCGCAGGCGAACTGCCTCGCGCTGACAGCGACGGCGACGGGGGTCGTCCGGCAGGACATCATCCGGCAGCTGGGGCTGGACAGGCCGGAAATACTCATAGGCAGCTTTGACCGCCCCAACATCTACATAGAGGTCAGGCTCCGGCAGAGGGGATCCGCCCAGATAGAGGCATTCCTTGCAAGGCACAGGGGGGAGTCCGGCATAATCTACTGCTTCTCCCGCAAGGAGGCGGACGGAATGGCGGCGAGGCTTTCGGGCAGGGGCTTCAGCATAACGAGCTACCATGCGGGCCTCTCCGACAGCGAGCGGACTGAACGGCAGCTGAGCTGGCTGTCCGGCGAGGTCAGGATAATGGCGGCGACGGTCGCGTTCGGGATGGGAATAGACAAATGCGACGTGCGCTTCGTCATCCACGCGTCCATGCCCCGCTCCATAGAGGAATACTACCAGGAGATAGGCAGGGCGGGCCGCGACGGCAAGCGGGCGGACGCACTTATGCTCTACAGCCCGGGAGACGCGAGCAAAATCCGTTATTTCTTCAGGGGAAAGGAAAATCCGGTGCAGGCGCAGATGCAGCTGCAGGAGATGATGCGCTTCGTCGCGGGAAAGACCTGCCGACGGCGAAGCATCCTGTCATACTTCGGTCAGGACACCCCGCCCTGGCGGGCTGGCGGCATAATCCCGCCCATCCGTTGCTGCGATGTCTGCGCAAGGATGATAGGGGCGGCGGAAGAAGAGTTTCTCCGCCGCAAGAAGGCTTGAGGCCTACTCCCCCACGTACTCAAAGAGGGTGCGGCGGGAGAAGTCGAAGCCGTTAGGATCCTTGCTCAGGTCCGGGCAGGAGACTATGAGGTAATCCTTTTTCTCGGCGATGTAGCTGAGCTTCCAGTCCTTGTAGGAAGTCTTGCCGTTCGCCGAGACGATGTGGAGGACAAGCTGCTTCTTCTCCCCCTCCTCATAGCTGCCCGTCCAGATGTTCTCGCCGCCCTTCTTGGTCTGGGTAATCGTGAAGTCCCAGTCGTTCTCGAACTTTATCATCGTGGAGTAGCTGCCGTTGGCAAAGTACCACTCCCCGACGTAAGCCTCCTGGGTAAGGGTGCGGGCCTTGTCCTTGGCGGTACGTGTCCCGTCCTTGACGGCTCCCTTCACGCCGTTGAAGATGCCCTTCGCACCCTCCTTTATCTTGGTTCCGTTGGAGACCTCCTCTTCGGCAGCGGCGCTTCCGGCAGCATATACCGGAAGGACGGCGGAGACTGCCGCCAGCGAGAACACGAGCGCATAAACAAAAGCAAATCTTTTCATTTTCTTACTCCTCAATAAATGCAAGATGTTATACAAGGAAAACTCCCCTGCCCGCCTCCGGTTACAGTTTGAACTTGCGGATGACTTCCTCAAGCTGCTTGGCGGCCTCGTTGTTCTCCTCCGAGCTCTTCGTGACGTTGGCGACGGCCTCGGTTATCTGGGTCACGCCCTCCGACATCTCCTCCATGGAGTTCGTGATGGTCTCGGCGGTCTGGCTGATCCTCTCCATCTCGGTGGAAATCTTCTTTCCGCCGGCAAGCATCTCCGTCGCCCCCTGCTTGACGCTGACGGTGGAGTTGTCTATGTTCTTCATCGCATCCAGGATCTGGGTGGAGCCCTCGTTCTGCTCCTTCATCGCGTTCATGACGACCCCTTCCTGCTGCTGGACGGTCTGGGTCAGGTCGTAAATCTTTCCGAACTGGTCCTGCAGCTGCCCGGTCGTCTGGGCCACGCCCTTTATGACTTCGGTCAGGCTGGAGAGGCTCTCGCTTATCTTGCGGCCCTGGGTGTTGGACTGCTCGGCGAGCTTGCGGATTTCGTCCGCGACGACGGCGAATCCCTTTCCGGACTCACCGGCGTGGGCGGCCTCGATCGCGGCGTTCATGGCGAGCAGGTTGGTCTGGTCGGCTATGTTCTGGATGACCGAGCTGGCCTCCTGTACGCCCGCGGATTCCTCAAGGATTTTCTTGGACATGGTGACCGCGTTCTGGACGCTCTTCTGACCTTCGTCCGAGGCCTTGGCGAGCATGTCTACCTGCACGCCGTTCTTCTCAAGGATGTTGGTGACGCTCTGGATGTTGGCGACCATCTCGCGGACGGCGGCGGAACTCTGCTCCACGCTGGCAGTCTGCTCCTCGACGCTGCGGTTCAGTGACTGGATATTCCCGACTATCTCGCTGGCGGCTATGCTAGCGTCGTTGATTCCGGCGGCCTGCCCGCCCATCTGGCTCTTGACGGTGTTTATGTTCCCGAGGATCTGCTGGATCGTCGCGGTCGTCTCGGTCATGTTGCTCTCAAGCTCCACGGCGACCTTGTTGGTGTCGTCTATGTTGCCCTTGAAGCCCTTCAGTATGTCGCGCGTCGCGTTGAAGAAGCGGTTCAGGCGGCCGGTAAGGACCCCGAACTCGTCGCGGCTGACGATGTCAAGGTTCTTCCCCGTATAGTCGCCCTGCGAGATGTTGCCCGCGAAGTAGGTGATGCGGTCCAGCCTCTTTTTGATGCCGCTGGTCATGGTGAGCATGCCGAGGAGGACGAACACGACTCCTCCAATCATGAGGGGAAGCATCAGGCTTGTGACGAAGCGGTTGACGGGAACCGTATGGTACTTCACGGCAAAGGCGGGGCCGGCAACCAGGAAGAAGATGCCGCTCATCAGGACGGTCAGGACCGCCACGTAGCGCGCGACGATGGACAGGCCCATGTTCCCCTGATGGAGGGGCAGGAATGACAGCCATGCCTCGTAGTTCTCCAGCCAGTGGATGTACAGGAACACCGCGCCCAGGAGGCCGCATCCGACATAGGTCATGAAGAAGGTCGCGAAGTTGAAGTTGGGGTAATTTCCGCTGTGTGCGGCAAAGCCCATCGCGAGCGGGTACAGGAGGACGAATCCTATCGTGACCCCGATATTAATGGAAGAATACTTGTTCGCAAGGGTGTTGCAGCTGTCCACCGAGCCCTCGGTACCGTCGAAGGCCATGAGCTTGGGGTAAACGAGCTTGTTGGGCAGGTACACGGCAAGAACATTCAGTATGAGGACCGGGATGTTCAGTGCGCTGAAGAAGAACTTGAAGTATTCGCCGAAGGTGAAAATTCCGTAGTGATGGCCCAAGAGCATGGTGGCGAGGAACGGAAAGACCTGCATCGAGCCGTTCAGTATGTTTACGATAGCTGGCGGCTGGTCTATAGAAATCTTATTCTCCATAAAAAGTCTTGCTCCTAATTAAGATTTTCTCTGGTTGATAATACCTTATTCTATTATATAATCAGCAATCTGGCAAGGCAGAAAAAACTTTCTTTGGTACTTGACATTTTTACGACAAATGCGATAAACTCATATTGCAATTCAGTGGAGCGATGGCAGAGCGGTCGAACGCGGCGGTCTTGAAAACCGTTATACCTCTTTGGTATCGGGGGTTCAAATCCCTCTCGCTCCGAACCCGCAAGGGGAATTGGAGGCGTGGTAGAGCGGTAATACAACGGTTTGCTAAACCGTCGGTTCCTAACGGGCCGGGCAGGTTCAACCCCTGTCGCCTCCGCTAAGTCAGAAACAAGTCTTCCGGTAACGGGAGATTCGTTTATGGCTGAATTTTTTGAGACTGTGGCTCAACTGGATAGAGTGTTGGCCTGCGGAGCCGAAGGTTGGCGGTTCGAACCCGCCCAGTCTCGCTAAATAGGTTTTTTGACTTATTTGACTTGGAAAGATGCGAGAGCGGTCGAATCGGGCGGTCTCGAAAACCGTTAAACCCGTTAGGGTTTCGGGGGTTCGAATCCCCCTCTTTCCGAAGAAAGAGAGTCCGCAATTTCTTTCCGGTCAATAAATCAAGAATCCTTTTTTGTTTGGAAAGATGTCCGAGTGGTTTAAGGTACATCCTTGGAAGGGATGCATAGGAGCAATCCTATCTGGGGTTCGAATCCCCATCTTTCCGTATGCTCAGATGCTCTGCACGCTGGTGCTAGAAAACCCCGCCAGATCGGGAACGAAGCAACGGTATTTAGTTTCTGGTGGTGACAGGGATTATCTGAGCTTTTCTTT
>JAFSSU010000096.1 GCA_017450845.1 Treponema sp. | reverse complement strand
TTTGTCGTTTTCCACAAGAAATTCACAGGCATAATCTGTCAAAAAAAGAAAAAAGACCTTTAACTTCTTTACTGTTTTGTGGTATAATATATAGTAGAGCTGTCCGGGGCTTGTTCCCGGCCAGATCGAGTATATGAGGATGAGATATGAGTGCTGAAGAATTCTATAATAAGGTAAAGGCCGATGCCGGCCTTCAGGCTGCGCTTGAGAAAGCGACTGATAGCGGAGCTGTTGCGGACTTCCTGTCTGCCAACGGCTGTAGTGCCAGCGCGGAGGAATTCGCCGCTTACGTGGCGGATCATTCCTAAAGCTGCCTGACCTCAGATGACACGCTTTGTCCTCCAGTAACCTTGGGCAAAGCGGACGATGAATGCGATGCTGCGGGCTGTCCAGTCCAGCATCATCGCAAACCAAACTCCCATCGCACCGAAGCTCAAAGGCCAGCCCATTGCTTCGGGTAAACCGAAAATTCCCGTAAATTTGAACACATAGCTCATGCCAATCCTGACGGTCCACATGCTTATCATGCTGACAAGCATCGTATATGCCACGTCTCCCGCCGCCCTGAGCGCGTTTGGCAGTGTGAACGAGCTTGGCCAGAAGAAGAGGCCGACAGTCCCGTGCAGCAGCGCCATGTACGTGGCAAGGCGGGTCGTCTCCTCCGACATCCCGTAGAAGGCGACGATCCGTCCTATCAGCATGAGAAGGGGGAGGTTCCACAGCCAGAAGCCCGCGTAGGCGAAGAGCATGAGCTTCTTGACGTAATACGAGGCCTGCTTGAGGTCGCCTGCCCCGCAGCACTGGCCAACGACCGTCAGCATGGCGAGGGAGCAGGCGTTGCCGGGTAGTACCTCGAACGATGACATGGTGTTGGCGGCGGCATTGGCGGCGATGGCCTGCGTGCCGAATGTTGCGATAAGGGATAGAACCAGGATTTTTCCAATCTGAAAGGTGGAATTTTCAAGCCCGTTCGGGATGCCAATCTTCAGGATTTTGCCTATCAGGTGCCAGTCCAGCTGGACTCTGCTTATGCCCCGGATGCTTTTGCTGCGGTACAAGGCGGCGAGCAGGACTATGGCGGCGGCGGTGCGGGACAGGAGGGTGGGGACGGCGACCCCCTCCACCCCCCAGCCCAGGCCGTAAATCAGGAGGGCGTTGCCCCCGATGTTGATAACGTTGACGAGCAAGGCGATGTCCATGCTGATGGCGGAGTTGCCCTGCGAGCGGAAGAGGGCGGCCGAGGCATTGTAGAGGGCGATTCCAGGCAGGGCGAAGAGGGTTATGAGGAAATAACGCTGGCTTGCGGCCATCACGCCCGGGGCGACCTGCCCGAAAATCAGGCGGAGCAGGGGACGGCGGAGGGGGAGGCCCGCGAGCATCAGCGCAAGGGCAATGCCGCTTATCGTATAGATCAGCTGGCGGGCGGTCTTGTTTGCCATCGCCTTGCTGCCCCTGCCGATGTACTGGGAGCAGACGACCGCGCCTCCCGTCGCCAGGGCGGCGAAAACCTGGGTCAGGAGGACGTTTATCTGGTCCACGAGGGAGACCCCGCTGACCGCCTCCTCCCCGAGATGTGAGACCATCACGATGTCCGCGATTCCGAGAGAGATCTGCAGGAGCTGCTCCACCGCGAGCGGCCAGATAAGGCTCCACAGCTTGCGGTTGGAGAAGAGCCTGCTAGAGGATTCTGTTGAGCACTGCGTCCTTCTGCCTCCAGTTCTTGTCCACCTTGACCTGCAGGTCCAGCTCGACCTTGTAAGGGAAAATCTCCGCGCACTTCTTGAGGCTGGCTATGCGGATCTGCTTTATCATGGCGGCTCCCTTGCCGATCACGATTCCCTTCTGGCTTTTCCGCTCCACGCAGAGGCTGGCCCGCACCTTGAGCTTGGTCTCGCTCGCCATCTTCATGTCCTCTATCCTTACGTAGAGGGCGTGGGGAAGCTCCTCGTCCAGGCGGTTCATCGCCTCCCCGCGGATAATCTCCGAGATGCGGAAGTCCACCTCCTGGTCGGTGTAGAATTCCTCCGGGTAGAGGTGCGGGGCCTCGGGAGCAAGCTCGTAGAGGGCCTTTAGCACGTCGTTCACGCCCTTGTCGTCCCGCGCGCTCATCTCTATGACCCTCTCCGGGGGGAATCCGGGGAAGACCTCCGCCAGGAATGCCTGGGCCTTCTTGAGGCTGGACTGGGCCGAGTCCCTCTTGTTCAGCGCGATGACGGTCTTGTCCGCATGGGGGGCGACGAGCGAGGCTATCAGCTTCTCCTCGTCCCCGTGGTCGCGCGTCGTGTCGATTATGTAGAGAATTGCGTCGCTGTCCTTGATCTGGTCGCTCGCGGTCTTGGTCAGGCGCAGGTTCAGCTTCTTGTCGCTGATGTGCAGGCCGGGAGTGTCCACGAACACCAGCTGGCCGAGCGATGTGTTGACGATTCCCTTTATGGCGTTGCGGGTGGTCTGAGGGACGGCGGAGACTATGCTTATCTGCTCGCCGCTCGCCGTGTTCAGGAAGGTTGACTTGCCCGCCGAAGGGCGGCCCACGATGGAGACAAAGGCTGTCTTGGGCCCGACGGGGGGCTGTCCGTCTGTCTCCGGGATTTCGTTCTCTGTCTCGCTCGTTTTGTCGCTCATCGCCGATTCTCCTGTCAGTTGGGAATGTCCAGGAAGATTCTATTGAAGAAGCCTTTGCCCTGTCAAGCCCTATTGACAATCATATAATTATATGCTTATATGAAAATATGACTAGCACAGACGGATTTCCCACGCTTGACGACGTGGACGAGAACATGCTCTGCGAGCTTGCCGAGCTGTTCAAGATATTCGGGGACTCAACCCGCTGCAGGATTCTGTATGCCCTCCTCGGC
>JAFSSU010000095.1 GCA_017450845.1 Treponema sp. | reverse complement strand
TCCGGGTCGGAGTAATTCTGCCCGTTGAAGTCAAAGTGGAGCACCGGGTATTCCGCCCACTCCTTCTCCAGGCCGGAGATGGCGAGCCCCTCGAACAGGTCTTTTTTGCCCGTGAAGTAGGCTTCCAGCGTCGACACGAGTAGGCTCTTTCCGAACCTGCGCGGGCGGGAGAGGAAGTAGGGCTTGCCTGTCTGTACAAGCTCGTAGATGAGGGCCGTCTTGTCAACGTAGACGTAGCCTTCCGTGCGGATAGTCTCAAAGTCCTGTATGCCGACGGGCATCTTTCGCATGTTCGCCATACGGCTATTCTAGCACGGGGGCGGACTTTTTTCAACGAAGCGCTGTTTTTTCTCCTCTACCTGGCCCAGTCCAGCTCCTGCCGGGCGGCTTCCCCTGTGTAGAAGGCAATCTGCTTTTCCGTCAGGGCCGCCATGTCGCTGCCCCCGTCGTAGTAGGCCTTGTACCATTCCGCGAGGATGTGTATGCACTGGGGGTAGGAGAGCGTGGAATGCCAGCGGAGCATGGCCTGTGCCTTGTCGCAGTTCACGCGGAGCAGGCCCGCCTCCCTGAAGGGGATGTTGCCGGTTATCCTGGAGGCCTTGCTCTTGTCCAGCCCCCATTCCCCGGCGAGGTCCTGGGTCAGCTCAAAGACGGTCGTGGGCTTCTCCCCGTTGGGGCCGAAGTTGAAGGGCTCCCCGTCCGGGCAGCGGCCGTCCTCGAGCTGCTGGCCGAGCGTCAGGTAGCCGCTCAGGGGCTCCATCACGTGCTGCCAGGGACGGGTGGACTTGGGGCAGCGGATGCCGACGGTCTCGCCCTTGACGAATGCCTTCACGCAGTCCACGACGATGCGGTCCTTTGCCCAGTCGCCGCCGCCGATGACGTTACCGGCCCGCCCTATGCCGAGCTTTATGTTGTCCATGTCCTTCAGGAATGAGTTCCAGTAACATCGGATGACGAGTTCCGCCGCCCCCTTGGAGCCGGAGTATACGTCCTTGCCCCCGAGCGCGTCGTTCTCGCGGTAGCCCCAGAGCCATTCCACGTTCTGGTAGACCTTGTCGCTCGTTATGAGGACGCAGGTGCACTGCCAGTCTGCCGTCCGCAGGGCTTCCAGCACCGCCGCCGTCCCCATGACGTTCGCGCCGACGGTCTCTAACGGCAGCTGGTAGGAGGTGGAGACAATCGCCTGCGCCGCCAGATGGAAGACGAAGTCGGGCCGTATTTCGTGTATGTACGCGCAGAGCTTGTCCTTGTCCTGTATGTCGCCGAATGTGTTGTGTATCCTCTTGTCCAGGCCGCAGACGTAGAACATCGCGGGATCGGTGGGAACGTCAAGCGAATATCCGTATACGTCCGCACCGAGCGAGAGCAGCCATGCGGACAGCCAGGCCCCCTTGAAGCCGGTGTTTCCGGTGACCAGGACTTTCTTACCATTATATATGCCGTTGAATGCCATAAGAATCCCCTTTCAAATATGAGACAAGTCTAGCACAAAGGGGCTGAGCTTTCAAGCTTCTTCTTGACATGATGCTATGGAAGCCTGTATAGTCTCATCAGGCAACAGTTGTTGCATAACCTGCATAACTACGGAAGGAATGCATGCCGCCACGGACCAAGTTCAGCAAGGAAGAAATCGTACAGGCCGCCGTCAGGATTACCCGGAAAAAGGGAATCGACGGGCTGACAGCGCGGGAGCTCGGCGCGGAGCTGGGGGTGTCGTCCCGGCCCATCTTTACCTGGTTTGATTCCATGGAGCAGCTGAAGGCGGCTGTCTACGATGTTGCCAAAGGAATCTACAAACAGTATGTGGAAGGAGGGCTTGCGGGTCCGGTTCCCTTCCTTGGCGTAGGGATGCAGTACGTCAGGTTCGCGAAGGAGGAGCCTGAGCTGTACAAGCTTCTCTTCCTGAGCAAGCCCCGGGGGGCAGACGGAGGGGCGATGTCCGCGCTCGCCTTCTCGCAGGACCTGGTTCGGGACTCGCTCATGCGCATTTATAACATGGACGGCGGAACGGCGGACAAGTATTTCCGCGACCTCTGGCTGGTGGCGTTCAGCTTCGCGACTCTGATTGTCACGAATGACTGCCCCTACACAGACGAGGAGATGGGCGGGATTTTCACCGAGATAAGCCTTTCCGTCTGCAAGGCATACAAGGAAGTCCCGGGCCTGGCGGAAGGCAGCTTTGACCGGGATGCGGTTTTCTCTGAACTGGTCAGGAAATAGCTGCATTATACATGCCCGGACATGATTTCACAGACGAAAAAGCATTGCTTTTAAGAGGAGTGATTGGATGGAAAAGCGGGTAATGCGGAATTACGTGATTACTGCGTATCTGGTGTTCTGGCTGATGGTGCTGGGACTATGCGGGACTGCGAGCATGGTCTTCCATGCGCCGCCTGTCGTCATGCGGATTCTCTCAAATATATGCGCATGGTCACCGACGATTGTGCTGCTTGCGGGGTTCAAGTATTTCCGCAAGGCCAGTTCCTCACGCAGCATACGGGACTTTTACAAAAAGGCTTTCGGCGGAAAAATCAGCATCGCGACGCTTTTGCTTGCCGCCCTCATCACGCTCTGTGCGACTCTAGTCACCGTGCTGATTCTGTCGCTGGTTCAGGTAAAAGCTTTCGGCTCCTACTGGAACCTTGGGGTATACCCCTTCTGGGCCTCATTCCTGTTTTCCGTGACCACAGGGCCGACGGGCGAAGAGTCGGGCTGGCGCGGCTATGTCCGCCCCTACCTGAACGCGCGGTACCGCTTTTTTGCCGCGTCAATCATGCAGGGGGTAATCTGGGCCTTCTGGCATACGGTCCTCTGGTTCGTTGATTCGGACTTTATGGGCCTGCAGATGATTCCGTACGTACTGGCAAACGTGATTGTGATGAGTGGACTCTGCTTCATCATGAACTTTTTTATGGAAAAGCACGACAACCTTGTCTACGGAATTGTGGTTCATTTCTGCTTCAATTTCCTCTACTGCTTTTTGCAGGTTGATATTCTCTTCTATATAGTACTGTCCGCCGTGTACATCGTGATAATTGCGCTGCTGTGCCTTTTGAAGAGGAACAGGGCGGGGACGGCATTCAAAACAGAAGCGGGAGGTGCACAATGAAAAATCGATTTGAGACGGAACGCCTGCTTTTGCGCCCTTGGGAAGAAAGCGACGCGGAAAGCCTCTACGAATATGCGCAGGATCCCGCCGTCGGCCCGATAGCCGGCTGGCCGCCCCACAAGAGCGCTCAGGAAAGCCTGGATGTCATCAGGAACGTGCTGAACGGCCCGGAGTCATACGCCGTATGCCTGAAAGAAGACGACAAGGCGATCGGCGCGATAGAGCTCAAGCTGAAGGGCCATACCGACCTTACAGAGCGCGACGACGAGTGCGAGCTGGGCTACTGGCTGGGAAAGTCCTTCTGGGGGCGGGGCCTCATGCCGGAG
>JAFSSU010000094.1 GCA_017450845.1 Treponema sp. | reverse complement strand
CGGCATAGCCGTCCCCTTCGTCCACGAGAAAATAGCCAAGGTCAAATACAAGGGGCAGCAGGTCCTCGCATTCGACGGGCAGTCGCTGACGGCGACGCTCAGGTTCTAGCGCGGCCTGCGCCACGCGCCGGCAGGGCAATAAAAAAGGGGGCACCATGCCCCCTTTTTTATTTGACGCGGCCCTGCTTACTTGCTAAGGTACTCGACGACGAGCTGGCCCATCTTCTTGGTGCCGACGAGCTTGCCGGCGGCCTTCACCGCCCCGATGTCCTTGCCCGCGATGTCGCCCGTGCGCCATCCGTCGGACAGAACCTTGTCCACGGCGGACTCGATCGCCTTGGCCTCCGCCTCCGCGCCGAAGCTGAAGCGCAGCAGCATGGCGGCCGAGAGGATCGTCGCGAGCGGGTTCGCGAGGTCCTTGCCCGCGATGTCAGGAGCGGACCCGTGGATGGGCTCGTAGAGGCCCGGGCCCTTGCCGTCGCCGAGCGAGGCGGACGCGAGCATGCCGATGGAGCCGGTCACCTGGGCGGCCTCGTCGGTCAGGATGTCGCCGAACATGTTGCTCGTCGCGATGACGTCGAACTGCCGGGGGTTCTTGACCAGCTGCATGGCGGCGTTGTCTATGTACAGGAAGTCCAGCGTCACGTCCGCGTAGTCCTTGTGGACGGTCTCGGCGACCTTGCGCCAGAGGCGGCTGGAGTTCAGGATGTTCGCCTTGTCTACGACGGTCAGGTGATTCTTCCTCTTCCGGGCGAACTCGAAGCCCATCCTGACGATGCGCTCGATCTCCTCCCAGCTGTAGCGCTCGGTGTCCCAGGCGGACCTGCCGTCGGGGGCGGTGCCGCGCTCGCCGAAGTAGATGCCGCCCGTCAGCTCGCGGACGACGAGGATGTCCAGGCCGTCGCCGGCAATCTCGTCCTTGAGGGGGCAGGCATCCTTGAGCTGCTTCCACATGACGGCGGGGCGGAGGTTCGCATAGACCTTCATGCCGCCGCGCAGTCCGAGCAGGGCCTTCTCCGGGCGGATCTCCGGGGCCACGTCGTCCCACTTGGGGCCGCCGACCGCGCCGAGCAGGGCCGCGTCGCTCTTCAGGCAGATGTCCAGCTGCTCCTGGGGAAGGGGCTTGCCCCACTTGTCAATCGCCGCCCCACCGGCAACCACCTTGGTATAATTGAATTTGTGCCCGAACTTGGCGGCGACCGCGTCAAGGACGTTGACGGCCTCCGCCACCACGTCCGGCCCGATCCCGTCGCCGGGGATAAGCGCAATGTTCTTTTCCATACAATCAACTCCCAGCCCGGCAGTTTTTGCAACCGTGCTTCATTTTCTATAGTGGGAATTATACCACGCGGGGACATTCTGTTCAATCGCCCCCCGGCGGCAAGAATTGCATTTGTACCCTTCTTGTGCTATGCTTGCGGGAAACCTTATGAAGCAAACGAACACGAACCGCGGCTCCCTGTCCATGGCCGCCCTCACCTTCCCCATCGCGATGGAGCAGCTGTTCAGGATTCTCGTGTCGTCCATCGACACCGTCATGCTGAGCTCCTACAGCAACCAGGCCGTCGCGGCGGTCGGGATGATGTCCCAGTACATCTTCTTCCTGAACCTGATTTTCTCCGTCATCGGGACGGGCTGCTCCATAGTGCTCGCCCAGTACATCGGGGCCAGGAAGTCCCGGGACGAGCTGAACCGCATCGCCCAGGCGAGCGTCATCATGGTATCCGGCATCGCCCTCGTCCTGACGGCCCTCGTCATATCCGGCACGCCGGTCTTGCTGGGCCGCTACACGCTCGAGCCGGAGGTGCGGGACTTCGCCCGGCAGTACTTCGTCATCTACGGGGGGATATGCTGCTTCTTCAACGCCTTCAACCTCCTCCAGGGGGCGATCCTCCGCAGCTACGGATACTCGGGCGCGGTGATGGCTGCCTCCCTCACCGCCAACCTGATAAACGTCGCGGGCAACGCCCTCTCCCTCTACGGCTGGTTCGGCCTGCCCGTGCTCGGCGTGCCCGGCGTGGCATGGTCGTCCGGCATCGCGATGATCGTCTCCAGCATCATGTGCGCCGTCCTCATCAGGAGGCGGAGGGACATAGCCTTCTCGCTCCGGGGCATCCGCTCCGTCCCGGCCGGAAGCTTCCGCATGATCCTTTCGGTCGGTGTGCCGACCGCCGGGGAAAGCCTCTCATACAACATGAGCCAGATAACCGTCATGGCCATGCTCTCCACGCTCGGGACCTACGCCATGTCAGCCCAGGTCTACACGATGACCATCGTCCGCTACGTCTTCGTGGTCGCCATGGCGATGGGAAGCGCGACCCAGATAAAGACCGGCTACTACGTCGGGGCGCACGAGAGCGACGTCGCCTACCGGAAGGTCTTCCGCTACCAGCTCGTCGCGACGGGATGCGCCATGCTCCTCATCCTGCTCGTGAACCTGCTCAAGAAGCCGATCGTCGGCCTGTTCACGGACATAGAGGAGGTCAGCCGGCTCGTCCGCACCCTGCTCCTTTTCTCCGTCTACATGGAATTCGGCCGCTCGCTCAACCTGATATACATCGGGGCGCTCAAGGGGGCGGGCGACATCCGCTTCCCCGTCCTCTACGGGATTTTCTCCAACTGGGTCATCCAGGTGCTTGGCGGATACATCCTGGGGATAAGGATGGGCCTTGGCGTCCTGGGCTTCTGGCTCTCCATCGGCACGGACGAGACGACGCGGGGAATCGTCATGTTCCTGCGCTGGCGCAGCAAGCGCTGGCAGCGGCACGCGCTCGTCTGAGCCGGCATAGTCCCGCCCGCCCCAAAGCGGGTCGCGAAAAAAAGCTCCCGGCTTACCGGGGGCTTTCTCATGGGGCGGGGCGGATCCTACTCCAGGCTTCCGTACATGAAGTACCAGTAGCCGTAGGGAGAGTGCCAGGTCCCCTTCAGGTTCGGCTTCTGCAGCCAGAACTCGGTGTAGCAGGCGACCGGGGCCATCGCCGCGTCTTTCAGCAGCACCTGCTCGGCCTGGTGCAGGTAGTCGTAGTGCTTGGCGACGTCGGTCTCGTTGCGGGCCATGTCGACGAACCTGTCGAACTCCTTGGACGAATACTTCCCGTCGTTGTTGCCGTTGCCGGTCTCAAGCAGGTTGATCATGTTGGAGGGGTCGTCCCAGTCGTAGACCCAGCCGTTGCGGGCCAAGTCGAAGTTGCCGGAGCGGCGGTCGGCGGTGACCGTCTTCCATTCCTGGATGTTGACCTTCATCGTCAGCCCGAGCTCGCCCCATGCCGCCTGCAGGTATTCCGCCACGGCCTTATGGTAGGCGGCGTCGTTGGTCAGGTACTCGAAGGCGGGGAAGCCCTTCCCGTCGGGGTATCCTGCCTCGGCGAGGAGCTTCCTGGCCTCGGCGAGGTCGGAGGCGTAGTTGTCGGTGTCGAAGTGGTCGCCGTACTTCTGCTTGGTCACCTGCTCGAAGGAGGAGCCGGGGGCAGCGTCGGAGACACCGGGGCCGACGAAGTTCCTGGCAGGGGTATAGGTCCCCTGCATGACCGTCTCGGCGACGTACTTGCGGTCGATCGCGAGCGAGAGGGCCTGGCGCACCTTCTGGTTGTCGAAGGGGGCCTTCTGAGTGTTGAAGGTGACGTAGTAGGTTCCCATGAGCGGCTCCAGGTGGAACTCGCCGCCGTCGCGCAGGGAGGGAATCTCCTCGGTCGGCACGTCCTTTATCATCTGGAGCGTGTCCTGGTTGTAGGCGTTGTACGAGGTGTTCGCGTCCTCGATCAGGTGCCAGACAATCTGGTCGAAGGTGATGTGCGCCGCGTCCCAGTAGTTGGGGTTCTTGGTGAAGACGATCTGCGCGCCGTCGGTGAACTCGGTCATGTAGTAGGGGCCGTTCGTGACGTAGGTCGCGGGGTTGACCGTCCAGCCGTCGCCGTTTGCCTCGATCGTGGCCTTCTGGACGGGCACGAGGACGGCGAAGGCCGCGATCTTGTCAAAGAAGATGCAGGGGCTGCTCAGGTGCACGACGAAGGTGCCCGCATCCGGGGCCTCCACGCCCAGCGCGTCCAGGTCGCCCTGGGAAGCCTTGTCGAATCCGACGACAAGGTTCAGGAGGTCATAGCCATAGGGGGCGGCGGTGGCGGGGTCGGCGACGCGCTTCCATGAGTAGACGAAATCCCCGGCGGTCAGCGGCGAGCCGTCCGACCACTTGAGGTCAGGCCGCAGGTGGAAGGTCCAGGTGAGCCCGTCGGAGGACTGCTCCCACTTGTCGGCAAGGCCGGCGACGATGTTGTTGTCGCGGTCAAACTTGAGCAGGCCCTCGAAGGCGTGGATGATCATGTTCGCGCCGTCCACCGCGCTGTTCAGCGCGGGGTCGATCGTCTCGGGGGAAGGTCCGATCTGGACGTGCAATACTGAGCCTTTCTTCGCGCCATCAGCGTTCCCGGAGTTCCCGGAGGCGGGGCTGTCCTTCTTCCCGCCGCAGGATGCCAGAAGGCCTGCCACAACAACTGCAGAAACCAACGCAGTCAGTCTCTTCTTCATATTCTATTCCTCCATAATAGCCCTTCCAAACAAGGAAAGGCATTTTTTCAATTTTATTCTGTCTAAGATAGTATTTCCACCCACGACTTATCAAACCTAAGAGATGACAATATCGCTGTTCTTTCTAATTTCGGAGGTGCTTTTATCTTAAACCTTACAGCAGATTTTGGAACCTCGGTATGAATCGTAAATTGAGATCCGTGCGGCTGCCATGTAAAACAAATCTTGCCCCGGGAGTCCTTCCCAATGAGGTTTCCATTATCATTGACTGCCCAAACGTAATCCGTTGTCCTATAACGCTGGGTCTCCTCTTCAAAAAGGCTGTATGAAAGCAGGTCATTACTTCTGATAAGTACGACTGTTCGGGTTTGACTGTAGTGGTCATTTGCAATATTTACACGCTCATTCCAAATGCCAAGGACAGCTTCCCCAGTTCTCTGAACATCTCTGTGCGGATCCGTGATTCCGTAAGAATAATCAGGAGAACAACGTCCGCTTATAAGACGAACGTTCTTACATTCAAACGGATTGGTATATTTCACTGTTTTCATGGACCAACAGTTTTTGTTAAATACAACATCTGCTATTCCAACAGGTGAATCTAGGTGAACCCCATTTATTGCAGATGCAAAGGCATCGCCCCAATCACTTCCAGTCAAATCGGTTCGTCCAACATATAGAAGGTACACAAAGTAACCTCCTATATCTGTTATCACATTTTCTGGGAAAACGTTAAGCGGATAGAGTTCTTTTGTTGTCAGGCGATTTGAATCCCTCAGTCTTGGGTGTTCCATATCCCTCTCCTCTCAAGATTTTGTCAATTTTCTTTGCTACCATTCGAATCATAGGCACTGCAACAGAATTTCCCGTTTGCCTCCTGATTTCCTGATGGGAAACTACAATTTTGAATGACTCAGGAAATCCTTGAAGACGAAGCAATTCACGCGAAGTAAATCGTCTTATTCCATTAACCAAAAGATAATTGTAGGAAGCACCAGTCCTAAGCGCGCAGGAATAGTCAAGGATTGAAATGTTTCCTGACTTATTCTCATGCCATACAGAAGGATAGAATTTTTCTTTTCCAACAGTTGCTTTCTGTCTCTTATCCTTAATTAAGTCAGATGCGAAAAAAGATTTATCAATATTCAAATCATCTTCTAATATAGAAGAAAGATTATATGGTATTTTCTTAAAATCAAAATCGAATTTTTCCATGCATCTTGCATTCAGAAAACCTACAATTATTATTCTCTCTCTCTTTTGCGGAAGACCAAAATCAAGAGCATTGAGAATTTTATATTTTACCGAATAACCCAGACTAGATAAAATTGCCAAAATTACACGGAATGTATTCCCGTGGTCATGCGTTGTAAGCTGTTTCACATTTTCAAGGAGGATTGCCTTGGGTTTATGATAACGCAGGATTCTTTCAATCTCAAAGAACATCGTTCCTCGGGTATCTGCAAAACCTTTCATCTTCCCCATAATAGAGAAAGCCTGACAGGGAAAACCTGCAAGAAGAAGGTCATGGGAAGGAATATCCTGCTCGCGAATTTTGGTTATGTCTCCATGTGGAACATCACCGAAATTTGCGGCATAAGTCTGGCAGGCAGCTTTGTCCCATTCTGATGAGAATACACATTCATAGCCCAATTCGTCAAAGGGAATGCGTATTCCACCGATTCCGGCAAAGAGATCTATGAACTTTATCGCTTTCTTCCCAGCCACGACTCGCTGTCTCCTGTTGTTCTTTCCCGCCTAGTTCAGCTTGTCCAGGTGGTGGCAGGCGGCGTAGTGGCCGCCGCCGATTTCCTTGAACTCGGGCTTCTCCCCGGCGCAGCGGCCGTCCGCATAGGGGCAGCGGGTGCGGAAGGGGCAGCCGGACGGCGGGTTGAGCGGCGAGGGCACGTCGCCCTGCAGGACGATCCTCTTGTTCGCCCGCGCCGTCCTCGGGTCCGCGATGGGGACTGCGGAAATCAGCGAGCGCGTGTAGGGGTGGGCAGAATGGAAAATCAGCTCGTCCGCCTCCGCGAGCTCCACCATGTGGCCCAGGTACATCACGCCTATCCTGCTCGAGATGTGGTTGACGACGGAAAGGTCGTGCGCTATGAACAAATAGGTCAGGCCCATCTGCTTCTGCAGGTCCTCGAACATGTTGACGACCTGCGCCTGGATGGAAACGTCCAGCGCGGACACCGGCTCGTCGCAGACGATGAACTCGGGCCTGACGGCGAGGGCGCGGGCAATCCCGATCCTCTGCCGCTGGCCGCCGGAGAACTCGTGGGGGAAGCGGTTCGCGTGCTCGCTGTTCAGGCCGACCGTCGCGAGGAGGGAGAGGATTTTCTCCCGCCGCTCCTTCTTGTCCGCATAGAGCCTGTGTATGTCCAGGGCCTCGCCGATGATGTCGCCCACCGTCATGCGGGGGTCGAGCGAGGCGTAGGGGTCCTGGAAGACTATCTGCATCTTGCGCCGGTAGGGCAGCATGTCCGCCTTCAGCTTCTTCTCGCCGTCAAAGATAAGCTCGCCGTCATACGTTATCCTGCCCGCCGTCGGCTCGGTCAGGCGCAGGATTGACCGGCCCGTCGTCGTCTTGCCGCAGCCGGACTCCCCGACCAGGCCGAATGTCTCGCCCCTTTTGATGAAGAAGCTCACGTCGTCAACGGCCTTGACGAAGCGGCCGCCTCCCGCGGGGAAATACTGCTTCAGGTGCTCTATCTCAAGGAGCTTGTCGCCGTTACCGCTCATGCCTTTCCTCCCTCTGACTTTGCCGTGACATCCACGTCCG
>JAFSSU010000093.1 GCA_017450845.1 Treponema sp. | reverse complement strand
TTCTCCGCCCCCAGGCGCAGGGCCATGCGGGCAGCGTCCATCGCGACGTTTCCGCCTCCGCAGACGACGACGGTCTTCGCCTCGTAGTAGGGGGTATCGGCGACTCCCTTCTCATACGCCTTCATCAGGTTGGCGCGGGTCAGGTACTCGTTCGCGCTGAAAACGCCGATGTAGTTCTCGCCGGGGATGCCGAAGAACTTGGGAAGCCCCGCCCCCGTACCGATGAAGGCCGCGTCAAAGCCCTTGTCGGTCAGGATCTGCCGGACGCTCGTCGTGCGGCCGACCAGGGTGTTCATCTCGAACTTGACCCCCATCGCCTTGAGGTTGTCCACTTCCTTGGCGACGATGTCCTTGGGAAGGCGGAACTCAGGTATTCCGTAGACCATGACTCCGCCCGCCTTGTGGAAGGCCTCGAAAACGGTCACGTCATGCCCGGCGCGGCGGCAGTCGGCGGCGACGGTAAGGCCCGCCGGCCCGGAACCGACGACGGCGACCTTCTTTCCGGTGGAGGGGGCGACTGACGGTGCGGTCGCCTTGCCGCCCTCGCGCTCCCAGTCCGCGACGAACCTCTCCAGGCGGCCTATGCAGACGCTCTTCTCAACGCTCTTGTTCGCCTTGCCGAGCGTACACTGGGCCTGGCACTGCTTTTCCTGCGGGCAGACGCGGCCGCAGGTGGCGGGAAGCAGGTTGGTCTCTTTTATCTCGTCGACGGCGGCCTTGAAGTCACCCTTGGCGACGTGCGCGATGAACTGGGGGATGCGGACGTTGACCGGGCAGCCGGACACGCAGGGCTGGTTCTTGCACTGGAGGCAGCGGTTGGCCTCCACGATCGCCTGCTCCCTGGTGTAGCCCAGGGCGACCTCGCTCATCTGGCGGGCGCGGACGTGCGGCTCCCCCGTCGGCATGACCTGCATGGGAATCGCCATGCGGTCCTTGGGGCTGAGCGAGCCGTCAGCTATCTTTCCTTCTATCTTCTTGTATTCGTCCTCGCCTGCCTTGGCGAGGGTTTCTGCACTGATATGCTCTGCCATTGTCTTCTCCTAATTTGGCAACATTTAAACTACTGAGAAGAGCGCCATGGAGGGCGCGTCAATTCTTAGCGTACAGATTGCGCGAGTTTACGCAAGGCGGAAACTCGCAGTGGACAAATGCTCTCGCAGCGAAGCTTCAAGCGCAGGAGGTCATTTGTCCAACTTGCATTTGTGGAAAGCCTCGGTCTCCTGGGGCTTGAAGCTCTTCATGCGGAGCATCATGTTGTCCCAGTCCACCTGGTGCCCGTCGAAGTCCGGGCCGTCCACGCAGACGAACTTGGTCTCGCCGCCGACGCTGACGCGGCAGCCGCCGCACATGCCCGTGCCGTCTATCATGATCGTGTTGAGGGAGACGGTCGTAGGAACGTTGTACTTGGCAGTGCAGGCGCAGGCGAACTTCATCATGATCGGCGGGCCGATCGCGATGACCTCGGCGGGCGGGACGTCGGCCTGGCAGAGCCTCTCGAGGGCGATCGTGACGACACCCTTCTCGCCCGCGGAGCCGTCGTCGGTCATGATGATGACCTCGTCGCAGACGGCCTTCATCTCGTCGACGAAAATCAGGAGGTCCTTGGTCCTCGCCCCCTCGATGAGGATGACCTTGTTGCCGGCCTCCTTGAGGGCCTGCACGATCGGGTAAAGGGGGGCGGTGCCGAAGCCGCCGCCGACGCAGACCACGGGCGCGTCGTACTTGCGGATAACGGAGGGGGTGCCGAGCGGGCCGAGCACGCCGCCCAGGTAGTCGCCCTCCCTGAGCTTGGAGAGCTTGTAGGTGGAGGCCCCGACCGGCTGGAAGGCGATGGCGACCCAGCCCTCCTCGGCGTTCGCGTCCGCGATCGTCAGCGGGATGCGCTCCGTCAGGTCCTGGTCAACCTGCACGATGAGGAACTGCCCGGCCTTGCGGTTCCTCGCGATGTCGGGGGCCTCGAACTTCATGTAGTAAACGACTTCCGAAAGCTGCCGCTTCTCAAGAATCTTGTTCATATATTCATCCTTACACAAAGAATTTGCAGAAAAATGCAAGTTTATGCAATATCACTGAAGACTATACAATAATATACGTTTTTGGGGAAGAACCCAGGGGCCGAAAGCGGGGCGGAACAAGCCGGGGAAGCTTGTCCAAAGGCGCGCATTTTACTATAATATCCCGTAAAGTGGGAGAATTCAGCGTTTCCAGATACCATTCAATCCTCTGCCCCGACCGGCCCGATTTCCTGGACGAGTACCTGGCCCTGCCGTCGCTGCAGAGGCTCGGCGGCGTCGGCCTTTTGTGCGGGACCGACTGGACCCCCCTGTTCCGCAACAAGTTCTTCTATTCCAGGCTGGACCATTCCGTCGGGGCCGCCCTCATCACCTGGAACTTCACGCACGACAAGAGGCAGACGCTCGCCTCCCTCTTCCACGACATAGCGACCCCGGCGTTCAGCCACGCGGTGGACTTCCGCAACGGGGACAGGATGAGGCAGGAGAGCACGGAGGCCCTGACCCACGACATGATAAACGGCGACCTGGACCTGAGCGAGATGCTTTTCCGCGACGGCATATACAAGTACGAGATGGACGACTACCACCGCTACCCGGTCGCCGACAACGAGATTCCCGGGCTCTCCGCCGACCGGCTGGAGTACATGTACCCGAGCGGGGCGGCCCTCTGCGGCGAGTGGACGACGGACGAGATCGGGGAAAGCTACGCGGCGGTCACCCTCCTGAAGAACGAGAGGGGGCAGGACGAGCTGGGCTTCCGGGACAAGGATGCGGCCCTGGATTACGTCCGCCGCTTCCTGGACGTGAGCCTCATCCTTCAGAAGGGCGAGGACAAGCTCGCGATGCAGCTGATGGGCGACATCATCGGGGAGGCTGTCTCCTGCGGCTACATGGAGGAGGGCGACCTGTACGCCATGGACGAGCAGTCCCTCATCGCGCGGTTCGAGGACTGCGCGGACACGAACCCCGGGAACGGCTTCGCCCGGCTCTTCCGCACCTTCCGGGGGATGACGGGGCTCGTGCGCTCGGACACGAGGCTGGAGGGGCACTACTGCGTCTCCTTCGACGTGAAGCGCCGCTACGTGGACCCGCTCGTCCGCACCGGGAAGGGGGCGGAGAGGGTCTCCGCGCTGAGCGGGGAGGCCGCCCGCCTCATCGGGGACTTCCTGGCGTTCAGGGACAGCCCCTGGGCATGCGTGCCCTATGCGACGTGACGGCCAGGACAGAAGACGAGGAATACAGGAATCGGTATGAAGAACACGGAACGGAACGAGCTCGCGGTCTGCGGATTCGCGGCTGTCAAGACGCTCGAGAAGAACGGCTGGGAGAAGATACGGAGGTTCTATTTCTCCAAGGAGCGCGCGCCCCTCTTCGGAGGCCTGTGCAAGAAGCTCGCCGCCGCCAAGCGTCCCTACAACCAGGTGCGCGACGTGCAGGAGCTGGAGCGGCTCTGCGGATCGGTCCACCACCAGGGCGTGGTCGCGATGATAGAGATGCCCGACATCCCCGCCCTGAACACGGACGACACCGACCGCTGGATACGGAACCGCGAGAGCGCGGTGCTGCTTGACCGGGTGGGCAACGCGAACAACCTGGGCGCGATCGTCAGGAGCGCGGCCTTCTTCGGGGTCAGGAACATCGTCATCCCCCTGGACGAGGCGCAGTCCTCGGTCACGACGAGCAGCTACCGGGTCGCCGAGGGCGGCATGGAGTTCGTCAACATCTACACGATACGATCGATCAGCAAGCTCCTTTCCGGCATGGAGGGCAGGATGGTCAGGATAGGGACCTCGCTCGACGCACGGGAGTCCGTGGCCGCCATCGGCAACTACTGCCGCGACAAGGGGAGCATCATCGTCCTCGGCAACGAGGAGAGCGGGATAAGCGACGAGGTCAAGCGCAACTGCGACCACCTCCTCCTCATCCCCTATGCCGGCATAGGCCGGGGGAGGACAGCCCCCAAAGTGGACAGCCTGAACGTGGCCCAGGCCTCCGCCGTCGTCATGTACGAGCTCGCCAAGGTCATGCCCATAGGGGGTTAGCTTTATGATTCGTCCCTTCCTCAGGCTGAGAACTCTCTTCCTCTCCATACTCTCCATTCCGCTCCTCGCGCAGGGGCAGCTGTGCGCGCAGTCCACCCTGAACATCCCAGCCAGGGAGCTGTGTGCCGCCACGGAGGGGAAGTCCCCCTTCGCCATAGACTACCGTTATGACCTCCCCATTGAGCTGGGGGCGGTGAGCCTGGCGGTCACCGGACTCATAATGGAGCACCGGGTGGAAGGATGGGACGGTGAGGAGACGTTCAGCAAGCGGAACATAAACGAGGTGGACCGCTTCTGGTACAACGAGTACAGGCCCGCCGTGGACACGATGGGGACCGTCACCGCGATGGCGAACGTGATCGCCCTGCCCGTCGGCATCTACGCGGCGGAGGCGGTGATGAACAACCTGCCCCCCGGCGAGCTCGCCACGGTCGGCGTGATGCTCACGGAGAGCTACCTGACGGGCTACGGGATACGCAACATCATCAAGTCCACGGTCAGGCGGCCCCGCCCCTACATGTACCGGGCGAAGTGGGACACCGAGCACCTGGCGGACGGGGACTACACCCTCTCCTTCCCCAGCGGGCACACGACCGACGCTTTCATGGGGGCGACCTTCCTCTCCTATACCTTCTGCAAGTATTACCCCGACTCCAGGCTCAAGATTCCCGTCATAGCGGCGAGCTACACGCTCGCGGCGACGACGGGCTTCCTGAGGATTGCGAGCGGGAACCACTTCCTGTCTGACGTGCTGACCGGGGCCGCTCTCGGCACGGCGGTCGGCATAGCCGTCCCCTTCGTCCACGAGAAAATAGCCAAGGTCAAATACAAGGGGCAGCAGGTCCTCGCATTCGACGGGCAGTCGCTGACGGCGACGCTCAGGTTCTAGCGCGGCCTGCGCCACGCGCCTGGCAGGGC
>JAFSSU010000092.1 GCA_017450845.1 Treponema sp. | reverse complement strand
GTTTTGCTCCGTGAAGCTTAAGCGTTTTGTCACGCGAATCTTAAGCGTTTTGTCACGCGAAGCTTAAGCGTTTTGCTACCTGATCAATGAGAAAGTGTAGCCAACAAGTTCGAATTATGGCCAGAAATCAGCCGGGAGGTATTTCATACTCTATCATGGAAGCATTGATTTTTCCTTCATAAAAGTGTAAATTTGATTTGGAGCTTGCTTTATGCCGGAGTTTTTGGAATACAAGATTTTGTGATGTCAGGACAGGTTGGTGAGGTGGAGGTTTAAATGCCTATGACCAGAATTCTTTTTGTCTGCCACGGGAACATCTGCCGGTCCCCGATGGCGGAGTTCGTGATGAAAAAGCTCGTGGCGGACGCTGGGCTGGCGGACCGCTTTGTCATCGATTCAAAGGCGACCAGCACGGAGGAACTGGGGAATCCTCCCTATCCCCCGGCCCGTGCCAAGCTCCGGGAGATGGGAATTCCCCAGCCTCCCCACCGGGCCAGCCAGATACGGCGGGCTGACTACGCTGACTGGGACTACATCATCGGGATGGACAGCGCGAACATGCATAATATGGAAAGAATCTTCGGCGGCGACCCGGAGGGCAAGCTCCACAAGCTCCGCTCCTTCGCGGGGAATCCCGGGGACATAGCCGACCCCTGGTACAGCGGGGACTTCGACACGACCTACGAGCAGGTGCTGGAGGGCTGCCGGGCCCTGCTGGAACAGCTCAAATTTTCATAAATAAAATTCCTGTAAAGTCGATAATAAGGATATGAAAGCAAAGAAATTAGCTATCTTTTTTGGACTTTGTCTCACGGGCACCACGCTGTTTGCGGAGATGTACAAGGAGAACGTTGTAGCTTCGTTCTACGCCGACAAGTTCAACGGAAGACGGACTGCTAGCGGCGAGATTTTTGATACGAACGGATATACGGCTGCTCACAAGACACTTCCCTTCGGGACGGTGCTCAAGGTGACCAACTTGGACAACGGCAAGTCCGTCAATGTCCGTGTCAACGACCGCGGCCCATTCGTGCAGGGCAGGGAGATTGACGTGTCCAAGGCCGCCGCTTCCGAGCTTGACATGATCGGGAGCGGGACCGCGAAGGTCTCCCTTGAGATTGTCGATGAGGAGGAAGGCCCCGTCGCTTCGTCCTCTGCCATCGCTTACGGCGGGGATGATGACGAGGACGAGGATCCTTACGGCAGCTACGATGAGGAGGAGGACGATTACTCCGACTCTTCCAGCGGCAATACGGGATTCTCCTTCGGGGGCAATGCTCCTTTTTCCACGTCATCGGGCAGCGCTGCTTCCGCCAGCTATGACGATGAGGAGGAAGATAAGGCCGAGGAACTGCCTCCGCCCCCGGCTCCCGCAAAGACTGAGACCAAGACAGTAAAGACGACGACTACGACCACCACGACGACTACGACCACGGCTCCCAAGGCGAAGGCCGAGGAGCCCAAGCCTAAGTCTGAGGAGCCGGTCGTTGAGGAAACTTCCGCCAAGAGGTGGGACATTCAGCTGGGAGCCTACTCCAACGAGGGGAACGCCAAGGTCATGGCCCACAAGCTCCTTCAGGCGGGCTTCGAGAACGTCGCGTACCAGAAGGTCGGGAACATCATCCGCGTCGTCCTCCGCGACATTGACGAGGCTGACCTGGACAAGTATCAGACCAAGCTGGACGAGAGCGGCTTTTCAAGCTACATCGTCCGCGAGAGGAAGAACATAATAAAGAAGGATTAGGGCTACAGCAAAGAAATCGGGTCCACGTCCGCCTCTATGTAGACGTGGCCTGACGGAGCGTAGTTCCTTATGAATGCGGATGCCGCCCTTTGCAGGGGCGGCATTTTTTTGCCCCGCATGATTATCTGCCACCTCCAGTTGCCCGCTATCATCTCCAGGGGACACTGGGAGGGGCCTAGCAGCTCGAATTCCCCGGGGGCGTTTTCCCGCGTTATGATTTCTGCCGCCCCCGCCGCGGCTTTCTCAGCCTCCCCGGGAACCGGCGAGCGGAACACGAGCCTGAGCAGGCGGGAGTATGGGGGAAAAGACAGCAGCTTCCTCTGCGCTAACTCCCGTTCGTAGAACTCCGCGACCTCTCCCCTCACGGCGAGGTCGATGGGGGGCATGTCCGGGGAATAGCTCTGCACGATGACTTTTCCGCCCGGGGCGAACCTGCCCGCCCGCCCCGAGACCTGCGTTATGAGCGCGAACGTTCGTTCGGCGGCCCGGAAATCCGGCATGTGCAGTCCGCTGTCCGCAAGTATGACTCCTACCAGTTGTAAGTTCGGGAAATTCAGGCCTTTGGCGACAATCTGCGTCCCGAGCATGATGTCGTATTCCCCCTTCCTGAAGGCGTCCAGTTTTTCTTCCAGCTCACCCCGGCTTTTCAGGCTGTCGCTGTCCACCCGGATGACCCTTGCGGCGGGGACTTTTGCCCTGACCTCGCTCTCGACGAATTCCGTGCCGAAGCCGAAGTATCCTATGTCGAGCGACAGGCAGTGCGGGCACTGGTGGGGCGGCTCCACGGAGTAGCCGCAGTAGTGGCACTTGAGCCTGTTCTCCGCCTTGTGGTAGGTCAGGGTGACGGAGCAGCTTTTGCACTTGAGCTCGAAGCCGCAGCTGTTGCAGCGGAAGAAGTTCGTGAAGCCCCTCCTGTTCAGGAAGAGGATGGCCTGTTTGCCCGTGCGGAGGGCATTCGTGACGGCTTCCTCCAGCCTGGGGGAGAGGCTGTTCCCGTCGGGGCTGCCTTCCGTGCAGAGGTTGACGCATTCCGTCGCCGGCAGTTCCCCGCCCGCAAGCCGCCGTGTCAAGGCATGCCTCGTGATCGTACCCTGCTCCATCAGCTGCCAGGCTTCGACGGAAGGGGTGGCGGACCCCATGACAAGGGGGATGCCGAGAGTCCTGCACCTCTGCATGGCGACCTGCCGGGCATGGTAGCGGGGGGAGGAGCCAGACTTGTAGGAGCCGTCGTGCTCCTCGTCGATTATCACAAGACCGAGGTCGGGGACGGGGGCGAACACCGCGCTCCTTGCCCCGATGACGACCCTCGCCTGGCGTGAGAGGATGCGCTTCCACTCGCCGAGCCTGTTGCTGGGGGTGAGCCCGGAGTGCAGGACGGCGGCGGTGTCACCGAACCTCCTGACGACGGCCTTCGTCACCTGCGGGGTAAGTCCGATTTCCGGGACCAGGTAGATGACCCCTTTGCCCTGTTCCAGTACCTGCTCGGCCGCAGAAAGGAAGACCTCCGTCTTGCCGCTTCCTGTCATGCCGTAGAGGTAATGGAAGACACCGTTTCCTCCGAGGATTCCGTCCACTGCTTCCTGCTGCTCCGCGCTCAGTTCCTTCCTGCTCCAGGCCTCCTCGTCCGCAGCGAGCGAGAAGCCCCCGGCCGAGGTCTCCCGCTTGCCGGACGGCAGCATCGAGAATATCGTCTCCCCTATGGCTGAGAGGTAGTATGAGCTTACCCAGCGGGCAAGGGTGAGAAGCTCCCCGGTAAGGACCGGCTCTTTGTCTATGAATCTGCTGACGCGCCGTATCTTTTCCTCGGGAACGGCGCACGATGGGGGCAGGGCAGGGCTTGCGCCCGTGACGATGCCGGTCAGCCTCCGCGAGCCGAAGGGAACCTGCACGCGGCGGCCGAAGCTGCCCTCCATTTCTTCTCCCTCCAGCTCGCACTTGTAGCTGAAGGTCTGGTTCAGGGGGAGGTTCAGGGCGATGTCGACGAAGAAGCTCATGCGCCCGGCCTAGCCCTGCCTTGCTTTGAAGGGCTCGTCGTAGCCGGGGGCGTTCTCGCCGAGCCATGCGCGGAGCACCTTCAGGTCTTCCCAGGCGGGGCGTTTGAGGCTCTCGTCGCGGAGGAGGGCTGATGGATGATAGGTCGCGGTGAGGGGAATGCCCTTGTAATCGTAGAAGCGGCCCCTGAGCTTGCTTATGCCTTCTGACGTGGCGAGCAGGTTCTTTACCGCGGTGCTCCCGACGGCAAGTATGACTTTGGGTTTGAGGACGTGAATCTGTGCCTCAAGGAAGGCCGAGCAGGCCTCCGCCTCGCCCGGAAGGGGGGTGCGGTTGCTCGGGGGCCGGCACTTGACGATGTTCCCGATGAAGCAGTTCGTGTCCCGGGAGAGGCTTATCGCGGCGAGCATCTTGTCAAGAAGCTGGCCTGCAGGACCCACGAAAGGCCGGCCTGACCTGTCCTCCATCTCGCCCGGGCCCTCGCCGATCACCATGACGACGGGATCCTGCACGCCCTCGCCCGGGACAGGGTTCGTGCGTCCGGCATGGAGCTGGCAGTTCTGGCAGCGGGCAACTTTTTCCGCTATGGTCTGGAGGCTGATGCCGGATGACCGTTCTGTGACGGGGGGCTGGGCCTCTGCCTGGGGGAGCTCCATGTCATCCTGAAAAGTGTACAGGCTTTCGTCCAGGCTTCTGTCCGAGTAGCCTGCCAGTCCTGCGGAGACCGCCCTCACGAAGCTGAGGATATCTTTTTTCTCTGCTGCCGTCATCCCATGCAGTATATCCCATACTTGTAACTTGGACAATAGCCGTGTGTTTTTTTGGAGAAGCTGCCGATAAATGTTTTTCAGAGGTCTGTCTGTATAAATGAAAAAGAGCCACAAGACGTTCTTGCCTGCATTCTTGTCCATTCTCCTTTGTTCGCTGGGCAACGCTCCCGGATATGCGAGGGGAGGGCAGGAGCTTGTGAACGCGGGAAGCTGGGTCTACGATGCCTTTGCCGCGATGGCGATAGAGTCCGGGACCGTGGATTTCTCCGACCAGGCCCCCCTTTCCGTCGACGAGCTTCGCACCTACCTGGACGAGATAGATTACGATATCCTGAGCCCCGCCGGAAAGTCACTGTACAGGCGCGTGGTCGAGTACTTTGACGATGACGACCTGTCCCTAAAGACCGACATAATCCAGATGGGCATCCGTCCGGAGATGAACCTGGAAGGATACTACAAGTTCAACGACAATCTTGACTGGGTGTACGGGCGCTATGACAAGAAGCCCCTCCTTTATGCGCCTCTTTTCCTTAACCTGATGGACTACGCGACGCTCGGGATGGACCTTGAGGTCGGCATAAACAAGAAGCAGATGGAAAAGAAGGACGACTACACGAACGTCCCCCTGAGCGACAAGCAGATAAACATGGACTTCCCCAAGACGGGCTACCTGTCAACGGGCTACAAATTCACGGACAAGACCGGGGTGAACTTCCGTATAGGCATGGGAGAGCAGGACGTGGGGCGGGCATTCACGGGCTCGATCATACACAGCCGCTACCTGACCGGGACGAGCTGGGCCAACCTTGAGATTTTCAATCCCAATGTCCGCTACAACATGAACGTGACCCAGCTGAACGTGGACAAGTACATGTACACCCACAGGTTCGACTTCCGCTTCTTTGACAAGCTGAGCCTTTCCGTACAGGAGTCCACGCTTGCTTACAGTCCCCTGGAGCTCCGCTTCCTGAACCCCCTGACGGTCTTCCACGGAATGCACGACTGGAAGGACTACTTTCCTGCGGGTAATCCTTACGGCTGGGACGAGAGTGCCTGCGCATACCTTGCGGTCAAAGCCTCCTATGCCCTCACTAATAATGTTAGGATTTACGGCCTCTATGCCCAGGACCAGCTTCAGCTGCCGTCCGAGATGTCGAGAGACAGCGACACGACACCCAATGCGATGGGCGGGCAGCTGGGAGTGGAATCCTTCATACCGCTCTCCGAGGGCTACCTGCACTCGCGGGCGGAGGCATACTACGCCATGCCCTACCTCTACATAAAGGAAAGCCCCAACTGGTCCATGATGCGGAGCTATACTGAGAACATAGGCTACTCCGACACCGAGGACGCGCTCTATGAGTGGATAGGCTCTCCGTTCGGCCCTGACACGGCCGCGTTCAAGGGGGCGGTCGGCTACGAGGTTCCCGGCCGCTGGTCCCTTACGGCGACAGGCCTTGTCATGGCCCGGGGCGAGATGTCAGGGACAAAAGTGTTCAACGGAAGCAACTATTATAATAAAAACTGGTACGGAAAGGACAAGCTGTTTCCGACTTCGGGTTATGATGTGGGGCAGTGGGCGTTCCCGAATGCGAACACGCAGGGAAACAAGGCCGCCAAGAAAAAGCAGGGCTTGTCCACACCGTCCACGAATAATGGTGGTGCTACCGAGTACGTGCTCAACGCCGCCCTCAAGCTGACCTATGAGCCATTCAACTACCTTTCCGTACAGGTGCAGCCGTCATACACATACGTGATGAACTCCGGCAACGTCGAGGGCAAGACCAGGCACGGGCCTGAGCTATCTGTATCTATTAGGATTAGGATTCCGGAGATGTTCAGGAAATGAAAGTCGTTCGTATCCTAATATTGTTAGTAGCTCTCGTTCTCCTTGCCTTCCCCGCTTCTGCCCAGATAAGCGTGGACCCGAACGATGACTTCTATGAGTATGCCCAGACCTGGGAAATACGTGGCCTGGTCAAGACCCTTCCCCCGGTGCGGCCTTATTCGCTCAACAGCATAAAGAACATCCTTCAGCAGGTCATCAAGCGGGGGAACCGCAAGGACGTGGAGCTCGCGGTCGCTTACTGGAACGAGATAAGCGGCAAGCCCATGCGGGTGGAATTCGAGGCTTACGGCAAGGGCAAGCTGACGGCGAAAAGCAGGACGGACGGAACGAATGTCAGCACGGACATGAGCAAGCTCCTGTGGGGGCGCTTTGCCCTGGCGGGTGACGGCTACATATTCCCGGATTTGGTCTCCGTGGGCTACGACCTCGGCGTGCTGGCCAGGACAAAGGAAGACGAGATACCTTTCCTTCCTTATTACACGAATTCCGCCTATGACGCAAGGCAGGATCCCGCGACGCTCGGCCCCCTCTATGGCTACATAGACATGAATGCTGCCGCGTCCGTTGGGACGAGCGAGTTTTTCGCCCAAGCGGGGGTGAACCGCACGGGCTACGGGCCCTTCCCGAAGAAGGGGCTCGCCCTCAACGAGACGGCGTACCACAGCGGGAACATCTCCTACAACATCGTCAAGGACAAGTTCACCTTTACCCAGCAATACTCGGCGATCGGCGCGACGAGGAGTTATGACGGTACAGGGCTCGAGCCTGAGAAGTTCCTTGCCTTCCACGCGCTGGAGTACCGCTTCACTCCCAAGCTTTCCGCCTCCTACTACGAGAGCATCGTCTACGGAAAGAGGTTCGACCTCTCATACTTCCTGCCCGTGCCCTTCATGGCGGCGCAGGGGCTTGGCGGCAACTCTGACAACACGCAGCTTGGCCTCCTGCTAAAGTATAAGCCGTTCCCCAACCTCCTGTGGGCGACGGACCTCTTTGTGGATGACTTTGACGTGAACGCCCTCGTCAAGGGCAGCCTGGACAGCAAGAACCGCTTTGCCCTTCAGACCGGGCTTATCTATGCGCCGGAGGATTCCTTCTGCCGTAAGGTAAGCTTGGTCTATACCGCCGTGGCTCCCTATACCTATTCGCATTGGGAGTATGCCAACAGCAAGGATGAAATCGTGCCGGACTTGTACAACTACCAGAACTACACTAACAACGGCATCCCGATTGGCACGGCATACGCGCCCAACAGCGACTCCATAGAGTTCAGCCTGGACCTCAAGCCTACCCAGAACCTCAGGATAGGGGTCGGCTCATCGCTGATGCGGCATGCGAACATCGCGGAGAGCCTGAGCAGTGAGGAAGCCTCGGAGTACCTTAAGTCGGACTCCGGCACCTACGCGACGGACGGCAGCATATTCGAACATTCCATGTTCTCTGGCGGCGATCACGTGGAGAGCGCGTGGAGCGCCTTGAACTTCCTGAACCAGGAGCACAAGATGTACGTCGTACAGGCCAAGCTTGACGCGGACTGGACGATTGCGCGGACCGCATTCGGCTCCTTTACCCTGAACCTGGGCAATGTCTTCCAGTATACCCACAACAAGGGCGTGGACGCGCAGCTGTACCCGGGAACAGGCAGCAAGACACCGAACAGCCCTGTCTACTACCGCAAAAAATGGGAGAGGGGCTTCCGTGACGAGCTCGCCGACTACGTGTTCATCGGCTTCACCTATAAGTTCTAGCGTGTAATCCTGTACAGCTCAATCGCCGCATCCTGGAAGTCACTGAAGCAGAGGAGGCTGCCGTCATCCGACACGTCAAGGCCCGTCGGCTGGTTGCCGCCCTCGAATGTCTCTATGATGCTCATGTCCTCCGTGTCGATGATGTGAATCTTGCCGTTGGAGGGGCTCCTTTTCGTATAGTCCTCGGGGTTGTTCGGTCCCCGCGTGGAGACGAAGAGGTAGCGGCCTCCGGCGAGCAGGTCAATCGTGTTGGGATTGCGGTAGACCCTGCATTGTCCTGTTATCTTGAATGACTCCAAGTCAATTTTGTAAACCTGCCTGTTGTACATGTCGCTGACGAATGCTGTTAGCTTATCATCCGTACAGACGATGTGCCTCATGCACGATTTTGCTATTTGTATTAGTTTTGTCCGCTTGCCTGTGCCCACATCAAACTTTTCTATCATTCCGGAGTCGAACGAAAGGCTCACGAGGCTCTTTCCACCGTCCAAGAAGAGCATCCCGCGCGGGGCCTTACCTGTTGCTATTAGGCGGATAAGCTTTCCGCTGTCATAGTCGATCAGGGATATATCGTTGGAGACCCAGTTGGAGACGGCGAGCAGGTCCTTCTCCTGAGAGTATGCGATGAACTTGGACCAGGTCCCGCCGGTCCTGATCGTCCTTTTGTACTCGAAGCCGGGCCAGCTGTATTCGTAGAGGCATCCCGTAGTCATCTGGGAGACGAGGAAAACGCCTTTCTCCGGGATAAAAAGCCCCTCCGCGAAGCCCTGCTTGTCCGAATCGGGAGGAGAAATCCTGCGGATGACCTTCTTTTCTGCCACGCTGAACACGTCAAAGCCCGTGTCTTCCAGGAGGGGAAGCAGGACATAACTGCCGTCGGGCGAGAAAAGCACCTGTTTGGGCTGTCTGCCGCAGGGATAGACACCGATTTTTTCCACGGAGACGGGGGCTGTCCCCTCCGCGGCACAGGGCAACGGGATGGCCGCACTGGCGAGGGCGGTTGCAAGGGCTATGGCGGGAAGTCGTACTTTCATGAGAAAAGTATAGCACGGTGCTACAGGAAATGGAAGGGACATATTTTTTTCTATTTTTTTCACTTTTCCTCTATCTGCTGCTTGACTTTTTTTGTCGTTTCTTATAATATAGTTTTCATCGCAAGCCGCTATAGCTCAGTTGGTAGAGCACGTGATTTGTAATCTCGGGGTCCAAGGTTCGAGTCCCTGTGGCGGCTTCAACAAGTTTTATGGGGAGTTTCCCGAGTGGTCAAAGGGGACAGACTGTAAATCTGCTGCCTCGTGCTTCGTAGGTTCGAATCCTTCACTCCCCATCTCTGAGAGTCCCTGCAATGTGCAGGGACTTTTTTTATACCCCGATTCTCTTCCGCATGTGAAGAGCTGAGGGACAACTGCATAAGTCCGGGTTTTGCAGCTGCACGCAAACTGAAGGGAACCTCGAAAAACCTCAAAAGGCGAGTTTTTATAGGGGACCTGAATCAGGAGACTATGAGCGACGATTCTCTTTTATTTTTCACGGACTGGCTTGACCGCTACCTGAATTTCGAGCACACCCCCAAGAAAGGCATCTTCTGGCTGGACACGATGGATTTCTTTGCCGGCAGGCTGAGGCACCCTGAACGGGCCTACCGCTGCCTGCATGTCGCCGGTTCCAAGGGGAAGGGCAGCATGTCGATGATGGCTGCCTGCATCCTTGAGGAGGCGGGCTACAGGGCGGGTGTCTACACTTCTCCTCATATAAGCGATTTCCGCGAGCGGGTCACGCGGCCCGGCGGATTCTTCCCTGATCTGGTATACAAGGATGCCGCCCGCGAGCTGATCGACGTGGTTGAGTCCACCGGCGATTCCGAGCTTCCCGGCGGACGGCGGCCGACATGGTTCGAGCTGGTCACCCTCTTTGCCATGCTCTGCTACAGGCGGGCGGGCATGGACTGGGTGGTCTGGGAGGTCGGCCTCGGGGGCAGGCTTGATTCGACGAACATCGTCATGCCGGACTGCTGCCTTATCGGTCCGATTGAGAAGGAGCACACGGAGTTCCTCGGCGACACGCTTGAGGCGATAGCGGGCGAGAAGGCAGGTATAATAAAGAAGGGCGTTCCCGTCGTCGTAGCCGCCCAGCAGAGTGCGAGCGTCCGGGACGTGTTCCGGGCAAAGGCCGCCGGATGCGGGAGTCCCATTATCTTTTCTGACGAGGAGGCCCGCTCCGAGGTCAGCGGCTATTGGCAGGCCGGGACGGGGGCTTATCCCGTAATGGGGGTCAGCATCGCCTCCTCGCTTCTCTCCCGACCGCTCAGGGCGGACATGCGGCTCCTGGGGCGCTTTCAGGCGGACAACGCCGCCCTTGTCGCCCTCGCTCTCAAGACGGTGCTCCCTGAACTGGATGAGGGGGTGATTGAGAGAGGCCTGGGCAAGGCCGCCCTGCCGGGACGCTTTGAGATAGTCTCGCCGGTGCCTGGTTTTACCCATATTCCACAGATAATCATGGACGGTGCGCATACGCCGAGGAGCATATCGCTGACGATGGGGACATTCAGCCGCCTTTACGGGGGGCAGGGGAAAGCCGTCCTTCTTTTTGCCTCTGCCGCCGACAAGGACGTGGAGGACATAGCCCCGATTTTTAAGGGGCACTTCGCTTCTCTGTTCCTGACAAAGCCGGGCGAGACGAAGGCCTGTGACATGGGGCGGCTGGAGAATGCCTTCCGGGCAGCAGGACTGGCCTACACGGCAAATGCGGATTACCTAAAAGCGATAGGAGATGCGCTGGGAGAGGCAGACAGGCTGTCTGTCCCCCTTTTGGTGACAGGATCCTTCTACCTTGTTGCAGAAGTGAAGAAGTATCTTTCTGACCTGTGGCAGTCTGCGACAGGAAGCAATAACTTATAGTATAAGGAATAAACGTATGAAGACCATAATAACCCTTGCCCTGATGCTCGTTTCTATGGTTATGCTTGACATGGCGACCGATGTCTGGACTTGTGTGTTCCTGAAGGCCCTGGCAAGCTTTTTCTTCGTGTTGACCGGTTTCTTTGCCATGAAGGAGAGGAAAAGCGGGAGTGCCTATTCCAGGATTATCATGGCAGGATTAGTGTCTGGCATGATCGGGGATGTGTTCATGGATCTTGCGAACCTGCCGGACGGGGACCTCTACTTCATCATTGGCTTGGTCACGTTTGCCCTCGGGCACGTGTTTTACCTCATTGCCTTCTTCAAAAAGACCGGCTTCCGATGGCTCAATCTTGTTCCGACGCTTATCGCCGTCCCTGCCGTCCTGTTTTGTGTTCCTGCTACAGGGATGTTTGAATTCTCTCCGCCGCTCCTCTTCTATGCGGTCATAATCTATGTGTTTGTCCTGAGCTTCATGATGGGAAAGTCATTCAGCTTCACGGAGTTCAGGGAGAATCCCGGCTTCGTCCGCCTAACTATGATAGGTGCAATCCTCTTTGCATTGTCTGATTTGATTTTGTTCTTTACCTTGTTCTTCACGCCCATCTCGCGCTTGCCGAAGGATACCACGACACAGTTCGTCCTTCATGTACTGAACCTTCTGATTTATTACGCGGGCCAAGGGCTGATAGCCTTGAGCCTGAAGAAGGAGCCGTAAGGCTGTCCTCGTTATTCGACGAATTCGCGGGGAACCCTCCGGGTTATGCAGCTGGTTATCTCATAAGAGATTGTTCCCGTGGCGCGGGCAATGTCATCAGCGTCCTGCGCGGCTCCGTCGGCCTTGCATCCAAAGATGACCGCCTTGTCCCAGCGGTGGACGGGGGAGCCAAGCCCCAGGTCCGCCATGCACTGGTCCATGCAGACCCGTCCCCTAATGGGATATGTTTTGCCGCCGATGGCGACCTCAAGTCCGGATGATGCCCAGCGCCGGAGGAGGCCGTCCCCGTAGCCGACAGGAAGGACGGCGATGTCCGTGTCCTTCTCCGCGATCCAGGTCCGCCCGTAGCCAACGCTCATTCCCCTGGAGAAGCGCCGGATGGCGGAGACTTCTGTCTCAAGGGTCATCACGGGGCTGAGATCGAGAGGAGTTCCTAACTTGTTCAGGTATTCCCGGTCAACCTCGTCGGCATAGTAGCCGTAAAGGATGATTCCCGGGCGCACCATGTCCAGCTGCATCTCAGCATGAGACAGGCTGGCGGCGGACGCGCAGCAGTGGCGCAGCCCAGGCTCAAGGCCCTCGTTCCGTATGTTGTCTATTGCCTTTAGGAAGTTTGTGTATTGAAGCTGGGTGTATTCCTGTGCCTCCTGGCTCGTTCCGTCTGACAGGGCGAAGTGCGTGCAGGTTCCTCCTATTGTTAGTTTTCCGCTGTCCACAAGCATCCGGGCAATCTTGCCTGCTTCTTCGGGCAAGCATCCGATCCTGCCCATGCCGCTGTCAACCGCGATGTGGACGGAGTAGCCCCTTTTGCCTACTTTTTCGGCCGCCATGGAGAAAAGTTCTATGTATTCCTTGTCGAACACGAGCGGCGTGATGTCATGCCTGACAGCATCTTCTGTCTCTTCGGGCGCACAGAGGCTCAAAAGCAGGATCGGGCAGTGTATACCAGCATCCCGTAGTTCCACGCCTTCCCCGACGGTCGCGACGGCAAGCACGTCCGCGCCTTCCGCGAGCAGCCTCCTGGAGCATTCGACCGCCCCATGCCCGTATGCGTCGGCCTTGACAGCCGCGCATATCTTCACGCCTTTCTTGATGAATCCCCGGATTGCCTGCATGTTGCGGGCCAGGTTCCCAAGGTGTATTATCGCCCTCGTCGCTCTCATTATGGAACAATGCTAGCACAAGCCTGTCAAAGTTTCAAGACAGGTCTTTTTTCCGGCAGTCGGCGCACACCCCGTAAAAGACTGTCCGGTAAGGGTTCAGCTCAAAGCCGTGCTCTTTCTCTATATGATCCTTGACCTGGGAAATCTCGTCGCAGTGCAGGTGAATCAGTTTTCCGCAGACCTCGCAGCGGCAGTGGAAGCAGCCGTTCTCCTCGTGCTCCCCGCCGACGAACTCAAAGCAGGCGGCGGAATTCTCGCCCGTGAAGAACTTGTTGACGGCACCGCTGTCCACCAGTTTCTCCAGCTGCCGGTAGACGGTCGCCTTGCCCATCCCCATGTCCTTGAAGTGCTCGGAGAGCTCCAGGGCGGTAAAATGCTTGTGCCCTGCCTTCCTGAGAAAGTCTATCAGCAAATCCTGCTGGCGTGTCTTATATTCCATCCTATTGTCTCCGCTTCTCTAGCCGTCTGAGGATTTCCTCGGCTTCTTTCTCGTCGTCGGGGTAGAGATGGCGGGCGGCTATGGGACGAAGTACGAGGGCGAGCGTGAACGAGAGAAGCATCTTTATGAGGTCACCGGGAATGAATGGGATCAGGCTGTGGGAAAGGGCCGTGGATAAGGTCATGTCCTTGCCCGATGCCTCCATCACCGCCATGAACCAGGGAATGCCGGCCGCGTACTGAAGGGCGAAGGCGACGATGGTCGCGCAGGCTGCCCTGATCATGAACGGCAGGGTCTTCCGCTCCTTCTTGAGAGGGGAACCTATGATAATGCCGCCGGCGAGCGCGCCGAGGAAGTAACCTATCAGGTAGCCTCCGCCCGGCCCTTGTATGACGGCAAGGCCTCCCCGGAGCCCCGAGAACACGGGAAGCCCGGCGACCCCCAGAACAAGGAAAAGACCGACGGCCCCCGCCCCCTGCAAGCCCCCGAGAACAAGCCCCGAGAGGGCCGCGAACATGTTCTGCACGCTTATGGGGATTCCGCCGGGCAGGGGATGCGAGATGAACGTCCCCAGGCAAATCAGTGCCGTGAACAAGGCCGTGAAGGCACTGCGGATGAACTTTGTGTTCCTTGAGCTTTCCATGCTATCTCTTGGAATAGTTCTTCTCTATCCAGTTCCTGTACTCGCCCGAGAGAATGTGGTCCATCCAGCCCTTGTTGGAGAGATACCATCTGACTGTCATCAGGAGCCCCTGCTCGAACGTCATCTTGCGCTCCCAGCCCAGCTCCTTCTTTATCTTGGAGCAGTCGATCGCGTAGCGGGCATCGTGCCCGGGCCTGTCCTTGACGTGGGTTATCGTGGCCTCGACGGCGGCCTTGTCCTTGCCAAGCTCTCCGGAGGCAAGCTCAATGAGCTTGGCCAGCAGGGTGATGTTCTGCCACTCGTTCTCGCCGCCTATGTTGTACTTCTCGCCCGCACGGCCGTCACGCACTATCTGCCAGACAGCCCGGTTGTGGTCCTCCACGTAAATCCAGTCGCGGATGTTCTTGCCCTCACCGTAGACGGGCAGGGGCTTGCCGTCGCGGATGTTCGCTATCATCAGCGGAATCAGCTTCTCCGGGAACTGGTAGGGACCGTAGTTGTTCGTGCAGTTGGAGAGCGTGACCGGCAGTCCGAAGGTATGGAAGTAAGCCATCGCGATGTGGTCGCTCGAGGCCTTGCTCGCGGAGTAGGGGGAACGGGGATCGTAAGGGGTGTCCTCGCGGAAATAGCCAGTCTCCCCGAGAGAGCCGTAGACCTCATCGGTAGAGATATGATGGAAGAGCACGTCGTCCCGCCTGTGGTCGAGCGAGCATCCCCAGTAGTTCCGCGCCACGTCCAGCAGGGTGTAGGTCCCGACGACGTTGGTCTGGATGAAGGCCCCCGGCCCGAGCACCGAGCGGTCCACGTGGCTTTCCGCCGCAAAGTGGATGACCGTGTCTATGCCGTACTGCTTGAAAATCCTCTCCACTTCCGTCCGGTCGGTGATGTCCGCCTTCTCGAAGAAGTAGCGGCTTCCCCCGTAGTTCTCCTGGACCTCCGTCAGGTTCTCGTTGTTGCCCGCGTAGGTCAGGCAGTCCAGGTTGACGACCCTTCCGGAGAAAGCCGCGTCAGCGAATGCGTCCGATCCCGACGCGCTCATGCCGAAGAGGTAGCGGATGAAATTGCTTCCGATGAAGCCCGAGCCTCCTGTCACCAGTATGTTCTGAAGCGTGCGTTTTGCCATCTTTTTCTCCTACAGTAGCTGGAAGCGGTCGGATTTTATGAACTTATCGAGCGCGCTTTCCCATGACGGAAGCTTGACGTGCAGGGCGGACTGGAGCTTCGTCTTGTCCAGGACCGACCATGCCGGCCTCCTGGCCTTCTGTGGGAACTCCTCGCTCGTGCAGGCCGAAATCTCGCAGCTGCCCGTTATGCGCCCGTATTTCTTTCCGTATTCGTATATTTTCTGGGCGAACTCAAACC
>JAFSSU010000091.1 GCA_017450845.1 Treponema sp. | reverse complement strand
TATGAGGTCATCAGCGCGCTTTTCGGCAAGAGGGACGTGCCCGTCTTCGGCAGCTACAAAGGAAAGAAAATCACATACGAGAAAGGTGCGGTTTTCACGAACGTGACGGAGAACCTCGCCGAGCGGTACAAGGCATACGGCATGAACGTCGATGCGACTTCTTCCTATTATCTGTTCACCGAGGCATTCGCCGAGACCGTCAAGAACATGGCCTACGTCGACGAGGTCACCCGCAGCGGATACAGCGTCCCGGACGAGGCGGTCAACCGCATGCTGATCAACTACTTCACGGATGAGAGCGGCAACTATTCCCCAAAGCTCTACAACATGACCGACAAGGCGACGAGGAAGTCCCTCCGCGAGGGCGTGGTCAAGTCGCTCGAATATAACCGCTTCCGCGACGACCTTCTTGGCTCAAGCAGCCTCTCCATGAAGGACAGCCCCCTCTACGGCATCAAGGCAAGTTCCAAGGAAGAAGCTTTCCTTACGGATATGGGCAAGGAAAAGCACTCCTTTGAGTACGTTGCCTTCAACACCGAGGACTTTCCCGGGGAAGAGGCGGTCAAATGGGCCAAACTGGACAACAACAAGGACAAGTTCGTCAAATATGATATGTCCGCAGTCACGATGGAGAGCGAGTCAGACGCGAAGGCCCTGCTCAAGCAGCTCAATTCCAACGAGATTACCTTCGAGGATGCGGTCAGCGAGAAATCCGAGAAGTATTATACCGACGATGACGGCAAGCTGTCCCGCTCCTACCGCTACCTGCTTGAGATAAGCATCCCCGACTCCGAAAACCTGGAGAAGGTCACGAGCCTCCAGACAGGAGCCCTGTCCGATGTCATCCCCACTTCCCGCGGATACTCGATTTTCCGCAAGGACGGGGCGGACAAGGCGGCAGACCTCTCCGACAGCGAGACCGTCAGCGTCATCATCGGATACATCAAGACCAACGAGCACGGATACATCGAGGACTACTACACGAACATAGCCAAGGACTTCACGGCACAGGCCTCCATGTCAAGCTTTGAGGAAGCAGCCGGCAATTTCAGCGTCGAAGTGAAGGAGGCCGAAGCTTTCCCGCTCAACTACGGCTCATCCAGCCTGTATGACAGCGTTCCCGCATCCAGCACGGACCTGGCGAACCTGAAGACGAATGAGGATGCCCTGCAGAAGGCTTTTGCCCTCAAGAACGGGGAGAGCTCCGTACCTGTCGTGCTCGGCTCAAACGTCATCGTATTCCGTTGCACGGGCATTACGAGGGATAGTTCCGGCAGCGACTCCGAATCACTTGCCAGCAAGCTGGAGAACGTCAACTACTACTGCGCGGAGGAGACCCTGATGAAGTCCCCGAACGTCGATAACAAAGTCTGGGATGCCTACTTCAAGAACTTCACGGAATCCGGCAGGAACTCCAACTGACGAACGCCGATGAACGGCCTCTCCTTGCCGATTGTCCCGTCCGGGGCAATTCCGGGGAGGCCAAACAAACACTGATATACAAAAACCGTCCGCTCTATTCCAAGTACGACCCGGAGCGGGCGGTTCTTTCCCTTATACAGAAGAACGAGCCGGTTGACCCGGCAAGCCTCATCCTCGTCTTTTCGCCCTGCTTGTGCTACGGGCTTGAAGAGCTGTTTGCGGCAGCAGACAATGGAGCGGACATCATCGCGCTCGAGGCGGATGACTCTCTCTGCGCCGTCGCCCGTGACAGGCTGGCTGCCCAGGACAAAGAAGGGAGGGTCAGGCTCTTTTCCGCACGCGACCTTGATGCCTTGGACACGCATTTACGCAGGCTTGCCAGCACGGGCAAGTACCGTCGCGTCCTCCGGCTGGATTTCAGCGCGGGGACGGCACTTGCCCCCGCTTTCTACGCCCAGGTAGCGGCGGCAGCGCAGGAAATCATCGCCGCATTCTGGAAGAACCAGGTAACGCTGCTGCGGATGGGAAGGCTCTTTGCGAAGAACATCTTCCAGAACCTTCCGCGCCTGTCCGGGTCCATGCAGCTGGACCAGCTGGAAGGGAGCGTTCCCTGCCCCATACTCGTATGCGGAGCGGGGGAAAGCCTGGACAAGACGCAGGTCCCCGCTTCCGGCAGCTTCATAATCGCGGTGGATGCGGCCCTGCCCGCCCTGCTCGCGCGGGGCATCCTGCCAGATGCCGTCGTCAGCCTTGAAAGCCAGGCTGTCATACAGAAAGCCTACATAGGGGCGGCCTCAGCCCTGAAAGGCTCCCCTCCCCTGCTCTTTGCCGACATAACGTCGCGCCCCTCGGTACCGCGGTCCTTCCCTAACAGGACGGTTTTCTTTGCAAGCAAGTATGCGGAGGCCTCCTATCTGGACAGGCTCGCCGGGAAGGGAATCATCCATGACTACATAGCCCCGCTCGGCTCAGTCGGCCTTGCCGCCGTCTACATTGCCCTCCGCCTGCGGAAGGACGAGGGCGTTCCCGTGTTCGTCACGGGGCTGGACTTCTCCTACAGCGCAGGGCGGACGCATGCGAGCGGCGTTCCCCACGACATACAGAGAAAGGCTTCGTCCACCCGTATGTCGCCCGCAGAAAACTACGGGGCGGCGTTCGGCCCCGCTTCCATGCCCGTGAAAAGCAAAGACGGAAGCCGGATGATAAGCATCAAGTCCATGACGGGCTATGCGGAGGAATTCAGGCAGTTCTTCTCGGGAAAGAAAAACCTGCTCGACATAGGGCAGACAGGCCTGGACCTCGGACTCGCTCAGGCAAAGGACGAAAGCCTTCTGGAAGCGGCTGCCGGAATCAACAAGGGAAAGGCGACGGAAGATCACCGGGCGACAAGCAGTCAGGAAGATTCCACAAAGCAGACAAAGGAAGCGGTCGCCACATTCCTTTCCGAAGAGAAGACCGCCCTCCTCACGCTCAAGGACCTCCTGATGCACGGGGACGCGAGCGGGCACCGCGACAGGTCAATGAGCCTGAACGAACAGCTATACGCCCTGCTTGCCGGCAGGGAATACCTCTACCTGCACTTCCCCGACGGCTACCGGGTTTCCACCGACACGGCCTTCCTCAAGCGTGTGCGGGCGGAGGCAGACTTCTTCCTCAAGCAGATCGGCCTTGCGGAAAGCCTCATGGCGGGCACAGGTGAGGAGGCAAAGCGTGGATGACTTCCTTTCAAAGCTGAACGAGGAGCAGCTGGCCGCCGCAAAGACGACCGAAGGCCCCGTCCGCGTCATCGCCGGGGCAGGCTCGGGCAAGACGCGGGCCCTGACCAGCCGATACTGCTACCTGGTCCGCGACCTTGGCATCTCGCCCAAGAACATCCTCTGCGTCACCTTCACCAACCGGGCTGCCAACGAGATGAAAGCCCGCGTCCGCTCCCAGCTGGGCGACATGGACCTGGGGCTCATCTGCACCTTCCACGCCTTCTGCACCCAGCTTCTTCACGAGGACATCAACGCGCTCAACTTCCCCGCCGACTTCATCATACTGGACAAGGAGGACTGGAGGGAAATCCTGCTCCGCATCTTCGCCGACATGAAGCTGACGCTCAAGGAGACGACCGTCCAGCGCAAGATCGACGAGGTGCTTGAGGCCAAGAAGATGAGCGCGGAAACCTACATCGAATACATCTACAAGCTGAACAACGAGGAGCTCAAGGCCAAGTGGTCCGTGCCGGGGATAAACCAGAACCAGGAAATCTTCCTCCGCTTCCTCTACGAGCAGAAGAAGTGCTTCGGCGTGGACTTCAATGACCTCATCAACTTTGCCCTCTATATACTGGAGCACTTCCCCGACATCCGCGAAAAGTGGCAGGAGCGGATGCAGTACATCATGGTGGATGAATTCCAGGACGTGAGCGCGAAGCAGTTCCGCATCGCCGAGATTCTTTCCGCGAAGCACAAGAACCTCTTCATCGTCGGAGACTCAGACCAGACGATTTACTCATGGCGGGGCAGCCACGTCAAGCTGATACTGGACTTCGACAAGAAGTATCCGGGAACGACGAGCATCGTGCTGGACAAGAACTACCGCAGCACGCCCCAGATCCTCGCGGCCGCGAACAAGCTCATCAGCGTGAACACCGTCCGCTACCCCAAGGACCTGCATGCGGTCAAGGGAGACGGAAAGAAGCCCCTCTACTTCCACGCGGCGAGCGAGGCCGAGGAAGCGGAATGGATATGCGGGGAAATCGCGAGGCTCGTCAGGGGCGGGACCGGCACGACCGAGCGCGAAATCCGCTATTCCGACTGCGCCGTGCTCTACCGGGCGCACTACCAGTCACGGAGCCTTGAGGAGGCTTTCATAAAGAAGGACATCCCCTACCGCATCCTCGCGGGGACGGAATTCTACGGCAGGCGCGAGATAAAGGACGTGGTATGTTACCTGCGGATGCTGACGAGCGCGGACGACATATCGTTTTTCAGGACAATCAACACCCCGTCGCGGAAAATCGGCAAGACCAAGCAGGCCTTTCTCCGGGATTACGCGGAAAGCCACGGCATCCGCGCATACCAGGCGCTCAAAGAGAACCTTGACGGAGAGAAATTCAAGGGGACGGGGGCAAAGGCATACGTCGAGGCAATCGAAAGCTGCAAGGATTTGCTTGCCGGACCGGGGGCCAACACGCCCCAGCTGCACAAGCGGTCAACCCTGGGGGATGTCTTTCAGGCCCTGCTGGACAAGAGCGGCTACGAGTCATTCCTGCGCCTGGAGGCAGACCAGGACCGGCTGGACAATCTGGCCGAGTTCAAGCGGGCCGTCAACGAGGCCGGGCTGGACGACGACACGACGCTGGAAAGCCTGCTCCAGCACATCGCCCTTTTCACGGACCTGGACAGGGAGGAAGGCAAGTCCGCGGTCAAGCTCCTGACGATCCACGCGGCTAAGGGCATGGAGTTTCCCTGCACCTTCGTCTGCGGGCTCAACGAAGGAGTCTTCCCCAGCCGGAAAATCCAGACACCGGACGACATGGAGGAGGAGAGGCGGATAGCCTACGTCGCCATGACGCGGGCCAAGGACGCTCTTTTCCTGAGCGACAGCGAGGGCCGGGCCAACGACAACCTCTTCAAATACCCCAGCCGCTTCATATTTGACGCGGGACTGGAGAACCTGGAGCTGGTCAAGCCCCTCCCTGATGACCTCAGCAAACAGGCGCGTGCCGTCATCTCCTACGATGAGGAGCGGCTCAAGAACATAAGGACCCTGCTCGCCGCGGGCGACCGGGTCCGCCATCCAGTCTTCGGAGAGGGGACAATCCAGCTCGTCAATGCGGCGGCATCCTGCTATACGATAAAGTTTGATTCGATTGCGACGGCCCGCAGCATCCAGTTTACCGCCAAGCTGGAGCGTGTGCAGGAGAAACAAGGGTGGCGGTAGGGCTGCCTGTCTTTGCCCGCCTTGTCTCCACTTGAATCCGGCCCGCTTTTCTGCTAGAATCCCCGTATGCTAGAGAAACTTACGGGAACGTTCAGCGATATTGTCCGGAGCCTGAGCGGAAAGTCCAAAATCACAGAGAAGAATATAGAAGAAACCGTCGAGCAGATCAAGATGGCCCTGCTCGAAGCCGACGTCAACCTGCGCGTCGTCCGCCGGTTCGTCAACTCCACCGTGGAGGAGGCGAAGGGCGACAAGGTGCTCAAGTCCGTTGACCCGGGCCAGCAGTTCGTCAAGATAATCCACGACAAGCTCGTCGCGATGCTCGGCGACAGCAAGACAGACTTCGCCCTCAAGGGACCGGACACACAGTCCGTCATCCTCCTGCTTGGATTGCAGGGTGCGGGAAAGACGACAGCCGCCCACAAGCTGGCTTACCGCCTGCAAAAGGAAGGCCGCAGGCCGCTCCTTGTCGCCTGCGACCTCATTCGTCCCGCCGCCGTGGAGCAGCTTTCGGTGCTCGGTGAGAAAATCGGCGTGCCTGTATACAAGGAGGACGGGGCGAAGGCATCCGATGCCGTCAAGGTCGCAAAGAATTCGATAGGCTTCGCCAAGAAGAACGGCTACGACACGGTCATCGTCGATACCTCCGGCCGTCTCCAGATTGACACAGAGATGATGGCGGAGCTTGTCAGCATCAAGAAGGCCGTAGACCCGATTGAGACGGTCCTCGTCGCCGACGCGATGACAGGCCAGAACGCGGTTGACATAGCGAAGTCCTTCGACGAGCAGCTGGGGCTGACCGGGGTCATCCTGACAAAGTTCGACTCCGATGCGCGTGGCGGTGCCGCCCTCTCGCTCAAGACGATAACCGGCAAGCCGATTCTCTTCATCGGTACGGGCGAGAAGACCGAGGACCTGGAGCCATTCCACCCCGACAGGATTGCGAGCCGCATCCTGGGCATGGGCGACGTCGTCTCCCTCGTCGAGAAAGCGCAGGAGACCGTGGATCAGGAAGAGGCCCTCAAGCTTCAGAAGAAGATGGCCCGGAACGAGTACACCCTGCAGGACATGCTGGACCAGCTCCAGTCTGTCAAGAAGATGGGGAGCATGCAGCAGATCATTGACATGATACCGGGTCTTGCGGGTCAGGTGAGCGAGGACCAGATAAACAAGGCGGGGCTCAAGAAGCAGGAAGCGATAATCCAGAGCATGACCGCCAAGGAGAGGGCCAACCACCTGATCATCGGTCCCAGCCGCCGCAAGAGGATCGCGAAGGGCAGCGGGACGACCGTGCAGGACGTGAACAAGCTCATCAAGCAGTTCGAGAAGACCAAGCTGATGATGAAGAAGATGACCAGGGGCCGGGGCGCGCAGGCCAAGATGATGAACCAGCTGGGCGCGATGGGCGGCATGGGGGACATGATGGGAGGCGGAATGCCCGACCTGTCCTCCATGAAACTCCCCAAAGGCTTCTCCTTGCCCAAGGGATTTAAGTTCTAGGATGGTGGGCAGCTCCTTTTTAAGTAATTAATTTTACCTTTTAACTAAAATCTCTTGACAAAAGCTCGTATCTATGTGATTATTAGCTTAGATACTACTAAATTTAGCTAAAGCAAGAGGAGCTGTCGTATGAGCAAGATAATTAACGGAGAGAATATCCCGAACATGCCTTGGGAGGACAAGCCTGCGGGCTGCCTGCTGCCGGTCTGGCGTTACAGCGCGAACCCGGTCATTGACAGGAATCCCTTCCCCGGAATGGGCCGGATTTTCAACAGCGCGGTCGTCACCTTCGGCGGAAAATTCATGGGCGTGTTCCGCGGGGAAACAACGACAGGCCGCCCCTTCCTGTACTTGGGCAGGTCGGCTGACGCAATCCACTGGGAATACGACGAGGAGCCGATCCACATGAAGGACGAGCAGGGCAGGCCCTGGGACCCGCTCTATGCCTATGATCCCCGCTGTGTCAGGATAGACGATACTTACTATATCATCTGGTGCACGGACTTCGACGGGGCGGCGATAGGTCTTGCGGAGACAAAGGACTTCAAGAGCTACCTGAGGCATGAGAACCCCTTCATCCCCTTCAACCGCAACGGCGTGCTGTTCCCGCGCAAGATAAACGGAAAGTTCGTCATGCTCAGCCGCCCCTCGGACTCAGGCCACACGCCGTTCGGCGACATCCTCCTGAGCCAGAGCCCCGACCTGACCTTCTGGGGCCAGCACCGCCTGGTCATGCAGAAAGGCGGCAGTGCCTGGTGGCAGGGCGTGAAGATAGGATGCGGCCCAGCGCCCATCGAGACCGACGAGGGCTGGCTCGTCTTCTATCACGGGGTCTCCTCTACCTGCTCCGGCTTTGTTTACTCCTTCAGCGGGGCCATCCTGGACAGGGACTGCCCGAGCAAGGTCCTGTACCGTTGCAGCCGCTATATGCTGACCCCCGAGGCCTCATACGAGACGACGGGATTCGTCCCCAACGTCTGCTTCCCGGTCGCCACCCTCGCCGATCAGGCGACAGGGCGCATCGCGGTTTACTATGGAGCGGCGGATACGGTAGTCGCGCTTGCCTTCTGCCAGCTCGACGAGGTCATTAAGTACATCAAGGACAACAACGAGCTGGTCGGCCACGACGGGGACGAGGGGCGCTTCTAGGCCCTTCCGGACTCATGCAGGGTTGAGCGACGAGAAGAGCAGGAGGGTCATGTTATAGCAGAAGTGGGCCGCCATCCCGCAGAGGATGCCCCCGCTCTTCTTGTAGCAGACCCTCAGGACTGACCCGCAGAGCAGGGCGTTCGTGACAGCCAGCATCCCCAGGTAGCGGTGCGAGAGGGCGAACACGATGACGCAGGCCGCTTCGATTCCGGCGGAAAGGGTCTTCTTATGCCCCTGACCCCATGTTCCCCCTGCCCTGTCCAGCAGGAGCAAGGGTATTTCAGGCAGGAACGCCCGGTACAGACATTCCTCGTAGAAAGCCCCTGTGGCCAGGGCCGCCGTGGCAAGCAGCCACTGACCGGCCCCCGTAATCTGGCGGGAAGCAGCAAGGAATTTCCCCTGCCCGAACAACATGAAAAGGACTGTCCCGCCCAGCTCCACCGCCGCGTAGGACAGCATAAGGCCCCCGAAGGTCATCGTGGCGATGGACAGCCGGCGGAACGCCGGGCACGGGGGTCGGGGAAGCTCCCTCCGCAGCTGGAGGCAGAGCAGGACGGCGATGGCAAGGGTCTCCAAGTTGGCCAGGGAGAAGCGGGGAGCTGCCGGAGCTTCCCCGGAGCTGCCGGTCAGGAGCGGTGGCAGGGCCAAAATCAGAAAAATCAGCAAAAATTCCGCAGAAAGATATTTCAATTTCATCAAAAAGCTGGTACACTATGTTATATATGGGGAGTGCTCCCCTTGGTGACGATACTATAGAGGAAAAGTAAAAAAGAGGGAAGGGGTCATTTTGAACGTAAAAGCCGTTTTGCTCATTATTTTCATAGTAATCCTTGTGATTGTCGGGTTGCTCAGGCTCATATCCATATTCAGCGAGAAGATAGCCTTTTATTCATACGGACGCGAGAACGGATTCAGGTTCTCCGAGACAGGCATCATCTGGAAAACCGTAAAGAAGCTGGGAATCCTGGATCCCCTGTCCCTGTATGAGTCCATCCCGACGCTGAACAGGGTCATCGCCATGGTTCTGTCCGAGCTGAGGCGGGAGGGGGCTTCCGCGACCGGCGGGCAGGTACTCGTCTCCAAACTGAACAAGCTCAGGACCAAGGTCGCCCTTGAGGGTGACGAGAACACACGCATCCAGACAACCGCCGCGCTTGAGTCCGGCCAGAGGCTCTCCGTCATATTCCCCGGCAGGGGCGTCTACTCTTCCATCGTCCTGAACAACGGACGCAGGATAGAGATAGAGCTTCCCAAGAAAATCCTGCGGGTCGGCTCGTCGTCAAAAAGCGAGATCCTGCCTCCGAACCAGTGGAAGGGCAAGACCGTCACAGTTTATATGTGGAGGAAGGGGGATGCCTGCTATGCCTTCGACACGACCGTGGATGACTCCGGCTCCTTTGAGGGCAAGCCCTGCATCATGCTGAACCATACGGGCAAGCTGGACAGGATTCAGAAGCGGCAGGCCGTCCGTTGCAACTGCCACATAGACGCGTTCCTCTTCCTGATAAAGTCCTCGGACATCGACTACTCCAAGCTGGATCCTGAGAGTGAGGGCGCAAGGTGCCTCCTTGAGGATATAAGCGAGTCCGGCGCGCTTATCTGCCTTCCCGGCAAGGCGAAGGCCAACATGCGGATAAAGATTCAGTTCTCCATCGGCAGCATGACGATAATGATGTTCGGTATAGTCCGTTCCGTGGAGTTCAACAAGGAGAAGAACGAATCCAAGCTGCATTTCGAGTGCACCTATATCGATGACGACATGCGGAACACCCTGCTCAACTACATCTACAACCGCCTGTCCCTGGGCGATACGGCCCCAGCCGAGAAAGAAGAGAAGAAAGACACCGAGCTGGAAGCCGACGCGAACCTTCTGGAAGCTATTTCCTCTGATGCCGAGCTTGCGGAAAAAACTGAGGCCGTCCGCGGAATGAGGCCAGAGGGCTGAGCCTGCAATCCCCTCAGGCTTGGAGGGCTATGGCGGAAAAAAGATTCGTCGCATCTGCACTTCTGTTTTTCCTTCTCGGCAGCCTTTCCCCTGCCGCCTCATACAAGAAAAATTTCCTCAAGGGCAATATCTCCAACAAGGTTCAGGCTGTGGAAGACGCGGCCTCTTCCGGTGACAATATCTTCCTGGCCAGGGCCGTGGATTATGCCCTCTCCCTGCATGATGAGCTCGGGGACGACGGGGACCTGGACCTGCTGATGGAACGTACCGCCACAGCCCTCAACTTGGGAACCTTACCCCCGGAGAAACGGCTGGCCGCTTCCAGGAGCCTGGGGCAGGCGTTCAAGGATTTCTCCTCCCCGGATGTCCGCCTCGCCGTGCTGGAGTCCATGTCCACGGATTTCAGCACGGAAAGCCTGGAAATCGTAAATGCCTTCGTAGCGGACAGGGTGCAGGCGGAAGCTGACAATCCCGGAACGGACACGATGGATGCCCTCGTGGAGAAATGCCTCCATATCATGAAGGAGAGCGGTAACCGTGTTTCTTTCAACATCCTCTTCATAGCCGACCTTATGGATGTCTGGAGTGACCACAGGGAGCTCCTGGAGGAGTCCTTTGCCCCACTCGCAAGCGGGGCCGAGAGCGAGATTCTCAAGATAACTGACAGCGCGGGAGTGCCCCAGAGGCTGAAAATTCTTGGCATAATAGGCTCCAACAAAAAAATTTCAACAAAAACTAAGGGCAAAGTTGCAGAAAAGATGCTTCTCGAGCAGATAAATACTGCGAGGGACAACAACGGTGTTTTTTCCTCCGAGGAGGATGCCCTGCTGTACGTGAGTTCCGTCTCGCTTGCCGCTGACTGCCGCTGGACCAGATGCGCCCAGGACATTGCGGAGGCTTTCCCCGTGGCCTGCAAGAGCTACGGCTGGGGCCTGCTCGGCACGGACGGATTCTGCACGCTGATACGTGATATGGCCCAGGTCTCATGTCCTGACACGGGCCGTTATCTTTCCAAATACCTTGATTCCCTCAACAAGGACATGGAGTCGGGGGCTGCCCCCGAGGAGGCCGTTGTGCTTTCCGTAATCAAGGCTTTGGGAGGTCTGGGGGACAAGGCCGCGTTTGACTACCTTCTCTATGCGACATACCTGGATTATCCGAGTGATGTCACGGATGAGGCACGCCTTGCCCTCGCAAAACTGAAGTGGTAAAAACAAATCCCGTTCTCTTGGTGGCCATAATTCTGGCCGCCCTCATCTACTGCGGTGCCGTTCCCGTCAGGGACTCCGGCAGCTACGGCTCGCTCGTCCCCTTGCCGTCGGTGTGCGCGCTGGAATGCAGGCTCTGTTCCAGCCCGGCAAAGTCATCAGGCAGGCCGGGAGCGGCGTATTCCTGCCGGGCAGAGGTTCTCCGCAGCTCCGGCAGGATTCAGGGAGGCTCCGTCTCATGCGAGGCACGAGGCAGCCTCCCCCTGTCGCTGCCAGCCGACCTGGTGGAATCCCTTTACCCGGGCCACCTGTATTCCAGGAGTGGAGGCTCACTCCTTCTGGAAAGCGGGGCATCCTTCCGGTTCAAAGGCCGCTGGAACGACAGGAAGGGGGTGTTCGAGGTTCAGAGTGCAGAAGGCTTGGGCTGGGGTAAAGGCCTCCTGCCCGTCCTCTTCCGCCTCCGCGCCGTAGCCAGGCTGGGCTTCAGGCGGCTCGTCGCCTCCTGGGGCAAGGCGGGAGGCCTTGTCCTTGCCCTGCTCTCCGGCTCCCGGGAATACCTGGACTCAGACCTGTCCGAGTCCTTCCGCCGGGCGGGGCTCTCGCACGTCCTTGCCCTGAGCGGAATGCACCTGTCCTTCTTCGCCTCCCTGTTCTCCCGCCTCACGGGGAGGGGACGATTCCTGCTCAGGCTGATCGGCGTCTCCTGCTTCGTATTCTTTGCGGGGCTTTCGCCATCCCTGTTTCGGGCATTTCTCTTTGTCATCCTCTTGTCCTCATGCGCCCGCCTGAATGTTCCCGGCGCGGATGGCAGGACGGCGATGGGGGCGGTGTTCCTTATACACGTCCTGCTCCGTCCGGCGGACGTTCAGACAGCGGCATTCATGCTGTCCTATGCGGCTGTCGCGGGCATCCTCTTCCTGTCAGCCCCTGTAGAACGCCGTCTTGCCCCATGCGTGCCGCCTGCCCTGGCATCGCCGCTCTCGGCATCCCTCTCCGCGTTCGCGGCGACCGCCCCGGTCTCCTTCAGTCTCTTCGGATGCGTCGCCCCCTCAGGAATTGTAGCGAGCATCATCGTCTCGCCCCTCATCGGCGTGTTCATGGCGGTCTCGCTCGTCTCCGTCGTGGCGGGCCTGGCCTTCCCGCCACTCAGCCCTCTCTGCTCCTTCGTGCTGAACCAGCTCTTCTTCCTGATTGAGCGTCTTGCAGAATTCTTCTCACTTTTCCCGAGGATTGGCGCGGGCTGACGTAGTTTTTTTCTTTCCTTTTCGTTCCCGCTGCTTTATAATTGGGGTATGACTTATGACGTTATCATTGTTGGCGCGGGACCGGGAGGGATTTTCTCGGCATACGAGCTTGTCAAGAACAAGCCCGGGTTGAAAATTGCGGTGTTCGAGGCGGGCGGACCGCTGGAAAAGCGGAAGTGCCCCATAAACGGGACGACGGTAAAGAGCTGCATCAAGTGCCGGACCTGCTCGATAATGAGCGGATTCGGCGGTGCCGGGGCATTCTCAGACGGCAAGTACAACATCACGAACGACTTCGGCGGTACCCTCTACGCCCACGTCGGCAAGAAAAAAGCCCTCTCCCTCATGCAGTACGTGGACGAGATAAACCTCTCCCACGGCGGGGAGGGAACGCGGCTCTATTCCACCGGGGGCACCAAGTACAAGAAGATATGCATGCAGAACAAGCTGAACCTGCTGGATGCGAGCGTCCGCCACCTCGGGACGGACATAAACTACATCGTCCTGCAGAAGCTCTACGAGGAGCTGAAGGATAAGGTTTCGTTCTTCTTTTATACCCCGATTATGGGGATTGAGAGGACAGGGGAAGGCTACTCCGTCATGTGGAAGGAAGATGACACAGAGAAGACAGACTCCTGCGCGAACTGCATCGTGTCGGTCGGGCGGAGCGGCAGCCACTGGCTGGCAGGAGTGTGCTCCGAGCTGGGCATTCCAACCAAGTCCAACCGGGTGGACATAGGCGTTCGCGTGGAGCTGCCCGCCGTCATATTCGAGGACATCACGAGCGAGCTGTACGAGGGCAAAATCGTCTACCGGACTGAGAAGTTCGAGGATCAGGTGCGGACATTCTGCATGAACCCCAACGGAATCGTCGTCAACGAGAACACAAACGGCATCATCACCGTCAACGGCCATTCCTTCGAGGATCCGTCCAAGAAGACCAGCAACACGAACTTCGCCCTTTTGGTTTCCCAGGCTTTCTCCGAGCCCTTCAAGGACAGCAACAGCTACGGGGAGAGCATTGCCCGCCTGTCCAACATGCTCGGCGGAGGGGTCATCGTCCAGAGGTTCGGCGACCTGGAGCGCGGGAGGCGCAGCACCTATGACCGACTGGAAGAGGGGAACGTCCGCGGGACTCTCGCTGCGGCCCCCGGTGACCTGAGCCTGGTCCTGCCAAAGCGAATTCTCGACGGCATCATCGAGATGATAAAGGCCCTGGACAAGATTGCCCCGGGCACGGCGAACGACGACACCCTCCTCTATGGGGTCGAGGTCAAGTTCTACAACATGGAGGTGGAGATTGACGAGAACCTGGAGAGCAAGTACAAGGGGCTCTACATCATTGGCGACGGGTCTGGCGTGACACACTCGCTCTCACATGCGTCCGCAAGCGGGGTCTATGTCGCCGACCGGGTTTGCGGCCTGTAACATCGGCGCTGCCAGGCGTTGCCGGCTTTGCCCTGACTTGCCTTTTGCGGGCAAAAAGCAGTATATAGTATATATATAGAAGATTTTTTAGGGGGAATACGATGGCTGAAGAAGGCTGCAACCACGAGTGCGGTGGCTGCAATAAAGAGGGCTGCAAGGACAGGGACATGCATGAGCAGCTTCACGCTGGATCCTCGGTCAAGAAGGTCATAGCTGTAATAAGCGGAAAGGGTGGTGTAGGCAAGTCGATGGTGACGAGCCTCCTTGCGTCTAAGGTTCATCGGGACGGATACCGCTCGGCGATTCTGGACGCGGACATAACCGGCCCTTCCATACCGACGGCATTCGGCCTGCAGGAAGAGAGGGCGGAAGGCGGCTCCATGGCTGGACCGGACGGAAAGCACTCGGAATATATCAAGCCCGTGACGAGCGCGGGCGGAGTTCAGATCATGTCGATGAACTTCCTGCTCCCCCACGAGACTGACCCGGTCATCTGGCGCGGCCCGGTCATCTCCGGGGCTGTCCGCCAGTTCTGGGGCGACGTGGTATGGGACAACGTGGACTTCATGTTCGTGGACTGCCCGCCGGGAACGGGCGACGTTCCGCTGACGGTCTTCCAGTCCATCCCGATTGACGGCATCATCGTCGTCGCCTCACCGCAGCAACTTGTCCGCGTAATCGTAGAGAAGGCGGTCAACATGGCGAACATGATGAAGGTGCCAATCCTGGGCCTCATCGAGAACATGAGCTATGTCAAGTGCCCGGACTGCGGCAAGGAGCTCAGGATTTTCGGCGAGAACAACATAGACGGAATCGCGAAGGACTTCGGCCTTGAGGTGCTGGCCCGCCTGCCAATCGAGCAGAAGATGTCCGTCGCCGTGGACAACGGCGAGGTGGAGACGCTCGACGAAGGATACATTGACCGGGCGGCGCAGGCAGTCGAGAGCCTGATCAAGAAGGTCTGATGCCCCGCCTTATCTGTGGCCCCATGGCGACTCTGAGCCACGAAGCTTTCCGCCGCTGCGTGGAACGCTTCGGGGGCTGCGACGAATATTTCACCGAGATGATAAACGCCCCTTCCCTGCTGAACATGGGGCCGTTCGAGAAGTATTATATCATGAACGGTCCCTGCCCGGAAAAAATCGTCTGGCAGCTGACGGGGAACAGGGCTGAGCCTCTTGCCGGGGCCGCCGCCGTTGTTGCCAAACTGGGCGGCATCGGAGTGGACATAAACATGGGTTGCTCTGCCCCGCAGATTTACAAGACCGGGGCTGGGATAGCCTGGATGACCAAGCCCCTGCAGGAGACCCGGGAGGCCGTGAGGGGGGTAAAGGAAACTCTTTCTTCTTTCCCTGCGATGCGGCTAAGCGTCAAGTGCAGGCTCGGCGATGAGGATTTCACCGACGAGGGATTTTTCGCCTTCACCGACATGCTCGTGGATGAGGGAGTGCAGTTGCTTACCCTCCACCCCCGTACAAAGAAAGAGAAATGTCACAGGATGCCCCGCTATGGCTACGTGGAAAGGCTACGCGAGCGGTACGGCGGGAAAGTGCAGCTTTACCTGAACGGGGGCGTAAAGGACCCGGCGAGCTTGCAGGCCGCCCTTTCTGCCGCCCCGGATGCGGACGGCGTTATGATAGCGCGTGCTGCCGCCCAAAAACCTTGGATATTCGCGGAGCTTAACGCTTCGGACAAGACCGGGGAATCTTTGGAAATAGACTTCCAGAAGCTCGCCTTGGACTTCATTGACGATGTCGTGACCTATCAGCCGCCGGAATTCCATCGGACGAGGCTCCAGAGGTTCTTCTCATACTACTGCGATAACTTTTCGTTCGCCCACTACTTCAAAAGCAAGATGCTCAACGCCTCAGGACCGGACGAGAGCCGGGCACAAGTGATGGATTACTTTGCCCGGCAGCCGGAGGACAGGTACGGGAGGATTTAGGCTTCAGCCCGTACCGCCCGTCCTCAGGAAGCGCTGCGCTATAGCCGCTCGCCGTAGAGATTGTCGCGCTTCACGCCGCCCATGACGGCAACGACCTCGTTGCTGTCCTTGAGCGCGTCAGCGGGAATCACGTTGCCGTCCAGCTTCTTGCCGTTCAGTGTCAGTGACGCTATTCCCTTGCAGACATGTCCTGGGTTCTTCACCTCTATGCGGATGGTCTTTCCGCGGAAGCGGCGGGTCACCCTAAAGCCGTCCCAGGCTTTGGGAATGCAGGGGTCTATCATCATGCCCTCGTACTGGGGGCGGATGCCCAGGATGTACTGGGTCAGGCTGTAGTAGGACCAGGTCGCCGCGCCGGAAAGCCACGAGGTGCGCGCGTTGCCCGCGCGGGGGCTGTAGGTGGAGTAGGTCGTCTGCGCCTGCACGTATGGCTCGCTCTGGCGGACCTCAGCCTTGTCGTTGTAGGAGGCGGGAAGGGCGGCCTTGCAGTACTCGTAGGCGCGGTCCCCGTTGCCCAGCATGGTCTCGGCAATGACGCCCCAGCCCTGCGTGTGGTTGAAGATACCCGCGTTCTCCTTGATGCCAGGGTTAAAGACGACCGCCCGCATGACATCGATGCTCGTGTAGACGAAGGGCGGGGCGGAAAGCATGAGCCCGTATGGCGTGGCAAGCTTCTCCTTGACGGTCTGCATGCACTCCCTTGCCTGCTCGGGTGTCGCGGCCTGCGACAGGACCGACCAGACCTGGGTGTTGAAGTAGACCTGTCCTTCCTCGAAGCTCTTGGTCCCGTAGACCGTGCCGTCCTCGGCAATCGCCCAGATCCACCACTTGCCGTCCCAGCACTTCTTCTGTATCGCCTTGTCCAG
>JAFSSU010000090.1 GCA_017450845.1 Treponema sp. | reverse complement strand
TGCCTGCACGTAGCTGTACTGCATCCAGCCATCATTGAGAATCTCATACAGGAGCCAGTCGTCACCTCCAGCCGGTACCAGCTGGTCCTCGCTGAATATGTGGCGGAAGAGGGGTGTCGCCTTCCGCTTGCTCCCCTTCCTCGCTGGCAGCAGGAGGGCTGCGTTTCGCTCCGACTGGAACGAGATTTCCCTCTCCTTGCTCAGCGTCTCCTCTTCTTCCCTGATGATTTCCGTCATCTTCCGGCCGCTTGTGTTTCCGGGTGCTTCCTTGTAATGGGGCATCGTGTTCGCCATGACCGGCGAATCCGTCTTGCTGAGGCTTTCTGTTGCCACCGGCAGGTCATCGGCTGCCAGCTCCCCGCCGCGCGTGCTCTCATGTGCGTCCGGAATGAGGAGCATCGCGGTGTTGCCGGGGGCTTGTCCCGCGGAGGCCCGTACCGGGGCGACCGTGGAATTCAGGCCGGGAAGGACTGCGGCGTAGAGCATCCCGGAGTCTTCGTCCACCCGGCTCTCTCCGTCCGGCCCGTCAAGCTCCTCGTCATAATAGAGCCCGGCATAGCCGTCGTCCGCTCCCTGTTTGTCCACGAAAGTGAGGACCGCATAGTAGTAGGACTTGCCGTCCTCTGCCTCGTCGGTGTAGGAGATGTGTGTCTTGGGCACGGCGGCTATGGGAAAGAGGGTCTTGACCCGGGCGCTGCTGTAGATGGGACGCTGGTCACGGTAAATCGCGAAGAAGAGGATTCTGCCCCTGTCCTTGCCTTCCGGCAGCGTCCAGCTCAGGAGGATTTTCCCTCCGCCCTGGTCCTCCGCCTGTATGTCCGAGACGCAGAGGGGGTCCGCGGCCTCTTGGGCAGGGGATGCGAAAGCCAGGGCGGACAGGATAAGCGATGCGAGAAGGAGCTTAATCGTTTTCATACGGGCCTATCTTGTTTTATCGGGCGAATTCGGCCTTGTGACAAGGGCTTATATGTCAAGGGTCTCTGTGAAGGTGTCATTGGAATCGGCCATGACTGTCTCGTCCTTGCTGATGTCCGGCCTTCCGTTCTTCTCTTTCTTGCCCGCTTTTGCCTTGGGCCTCGCCGCCGGCTTGGGGCGGCTTGAGCCCTTGCCCAGGATGAAGATGGAGGGGATGCTGCCCGCTATGCCCCCTGCGAGGGGGATGAAGATGGGGAGGCACGATTTTGCCATGACCAAGGGGCTTGCCGGCACGATCGGGGCGATGATAGCGTATGCGCGGAGGGCGGTGAACGCGAGGAAGGCGAGGATCCAGCTGACTGAGATGACAGAACCCGAGAGGCTGACGAAGAAGTTCAGGAGGAGCAGCATGAAAATAAGCGGGTCGGGCCCCTGCGCGGAAAAGCCGGGGACCAGGCATGCGATTACCCCGGAGACCAGGGCCGACAGGAGCAGCATGACGGCAAGGGGAAGGGACCCTGCGCCCTCCTCCGCGCTCCTTCCTAGAACGAGAAGGACAAGGGCGTTCCTCAGCAGGGGGATCCAGCTGTCCGATCCCAGCACATGGGTGAAGAGGCGGACGTAATCCAGCGGGGCGCGGACATCGATCGTGGCGCAGGAGAGCAGCCAGCTGGTCAGGCTCTGGCCCTCGGGGAGGGGAAGCCTGCTGCGGAGCGAGATATCAAGGGCGTAGGCCGCGACGTATGCGAATACGAGCAGGATTGTCATGGGCGCATCGAACGAGAAGGAATATCTTTTTTTAGCCATAGGCATAGTTTATGCCCAAAGCCCCCTTTTGTCAAACCCGGCTTCCTGCTATAATGCCCGCATGAAGTATTCTGTTCTCAGGGCTGCGGCGGTCAGCCCTTCCCTCATAGTGGCGGACTGCGATTACAACGCGGGCCAGATCATCTCCTCCATACGGGAGGCATATTCACGGGGAGCAAGGCTCGCCGTCTTTCCCGAGCTGTGCCTGACGGGCTACACATGCGGCGACCTCTTTGCACAGGATGCCCTCATGAAGGCCGGCGTCAGGGCCTTGCTCCGCATAGCGGAAGAGACACGGGATTTGGGCATTCTGTCCGTCGTCGGCCTGCCCCTCGCTGTGGACGGCGTGCGCTACAACACGGCGGCTTTCGTCAACAAGGGGGAGGTCGTTGCCATCGTCCCCAAGGTTTATATCCCCAATTACGGGGAATTCTATGAGAGACGCTGGTTCTCGCCGCCGGTCAGGGGCACGCCGGATACCGTGTTCCTGTCCCAGGAGATGTGCGAGGTTCCGTTCGGCCTGAACCTGATGCTGCAGGACAAGGATGACAGCCTGTTCAAGCTTGCCGCAGAAATATGCGAGGATGCATGGGTTCCCTTCTCGCCGTCCATCCGCCACAGCCTGAACGGGGCGACCGTCATCGTGAACCTGAGCGCGAGCAACGAGGTCGTCGGCAAGGCGGGCTACCGCAGGCAGCTTGTCTCGTCCCTGTCCGCCAAGGAAATCTCGGCCTACGTCTACGCTGACGCGGGGCGGGATGAGAGCACGACCGACATGGTTTTCTCCGGTCACAACATGATTGCCCTGAACGGGAGCATCCTCGCGGAGTCCGGCTTGTTCGGGGACTGCGGAAAAATCCTGCTCGCCGACCTGGACCTGGAGCGGATAGCGCAGGACAGGCTCCGGACGACGACCTTCGCCGCCTGCCGGGAGGACTTTGTGGATGACTCCTACCGGACGGTTTTCTTTGAGACGGACGAGGGTATCTTCGGGGAGTCTGACGGCTCTTCCGGCGGCATAGGATTCCAGGCCGGGCAGAAAGTGCCCGAGCTGGCGGAACCGGGCCTGATACCCGCCGTGGACCCGCACCCCTTTGTCCCTGACAGCAAGGAGGAGAGGGCCACCCGTTCCCATGCGGTCATTGAGATGCAGGCGGAGGGGCTTGCCAAGAGGCTCCGCCACGTCCATGCGAAAGGGGCGGTCGTCGGCCTGAGCGGGGGTCTGGACTCCACGCTTGCCCTGCTCGTCTGCTGCCGGGCGTTTGACAAATGCGGCCTGGACCGCAAGGGCATACTCGCCGTGACCATGCCCTGCTTCGGCACGACGTCCCGCACCAAGGGAAACGCGTACGCGCTGGCGGAGAGCACGCTCTGCACCCTGAAGGAAGTGGACATAAAGGAATCCGTCCTGAAGCACTTCAAGGACATTGGGCAGGACGAGGGCACTCACGATGTCACCTACGAGAACTCACAGGCCCGCGAGAGGACGCAGGTGCTGATGGACATGGCCAACCAGACCGGCGGCCTTGTAATAGGCACGGGCGACCTGAGCGAGCTTGCCCTGGGCTGGTGCACCTACAACGGCGACCAGATGTCCATGTACGGCGTGAACGCGAGCATCCCCAAGAGCCTGGTCCGCTATCTGGTCGCCTACTTCGCCGATGAGGCGGAGGGGAAGGGAGACGGAAAGCTTGCCTCGGTTCTCCGCGACATCCTCGCCACCCCGGTCAGCCCGGAGCTGTTGCCGCCGTCCGAGGGGGAAATCTCACAGAAGACCGAGGAGATTGTCGGCCCCTACGAGCTGCATGACTTTTTCCTTTATTATGTCCTCCGCTGGGAATTCGCCCCGTCCAAGGTCTATTTCCTTGCCCGCATGGCTTTCTCCGGCAAGAAGGCTCAGGATTCCGACGGCAGCTATACGGACGAGATAATCCTCCGCTGGCTCAAGGTGTTCTACCGGCGCTTCTTTGCCCAGCAGTTCAAGCGAAGCTGCATGCCGGACGGTGCCAAGGTGGGTACGGTCTCCCTGTCCCCGCGCGGCGACTGGCGCATGCCGAGCGACGCGAGCGCGGAGGTATGGCTCAGGGAGCTGGAGGGCCTGGGAAAGAAATCAGAATAAAGACGAATCGGCTAGAAGGAGAAGGGCTTGCGTTCCAGCTTGCGGAACACGCCCTTGTCCACGCCGTAGGGAACGATGCTGTCCGTGTCGTAGAAAGGGCTTATCACAAGCTCGCAGTCCAGGCAGTGCAGCACGAATGCCTCGTAGGACGCTTCCGGTACTTTCGGGGTGAGCCAGGGGCCTTTCCTTGTCCAGTATCGGGTCAGCACGCTGTCGTAGATGAAGAAGTCCTTCTCCTGCCGTTCCTTCTCCGCCTTGATGACATCGTAAATCGACCGCGAGAATGCGGCCTGGAGGGGGGCGGGGATGCAGATGCTGCTCGACGGCGGGCAGGAAAAGTCAAGCTCCTTCCTGACGGCCATCAGGGTGATGCCGTCCGCCATGGGAAAGGGAGGAGCAACGATGACGGCCCTGCTTTCCGCATAGCTCCTTCCGGACCAAGGCTTCCACACGTCGGGGCGTTCGTCCAGGAAATCCGACGCTGCCGTGTAGCTGCCGAAGGCATAGCAGACAGCCTTGAATCTCAGCAGGTCCGACAGGGCTTTGTCCATCCTGTAATCCCAGTCCGTCTTGTAGCTGCCGGTGATTCCGCGCGAGAGCACGTCCTTGAGCGCGGTGACGGCGGGGCTTCCCCCCCAGCCGAGGATGGCCCTGCCGCCCTCGGCGTAGAGGTCGGTCAGCCTGACGCCTTTCTCGGTGGAGAGGAAGGGGCCCCGCGCCCGCTTGACGTTGCCGTAGCGGGCATCGAGCTTGTATGCAAGGAAGCCGGTTCGTGACATATATATAGAAGGTTTATTTTATCACCGAGCTGAAGCAGGCTGCCTCGACCGCGTCCTGCATGTAGACATCCTTGGGGTCAAAGAAGAAGAGGACCTGCCATACTTCTTTCTTGTGCAGGATCTGGAGCATCCAGACCTCGAAGTCCTGCGTGCTTTCCCGGTAGCGGCCTTTGAGCAGCAGGGCATTGTCCTTGCTGCCTGTCAGCTTGATGTCCATAATCCTGTGGGAGAAGGCGGAGATCTGCCCGTTTTTCTCCATCTCCTTCATCCTGTCCACCATGCTGCCCTGAAGGTAGCTCATCATGCCCGCATCCTCATTGCCTGTGATGTAGTTCCTCATGAAGTCATTGGTGTACTGCACGCAGGTTATGAACACGGTCACCCCGACCTCGTCCGCCTGGCACCTCTTGCTGGAGCTTATCCAGCCCTTCATGTCATCGGGGATTTCCTCGCTGACGAAGATTTCGTCGAACGCGAAGGGCAGGTCGATTGAGAGGGTCGTGGATATTGGCTTGATTTTGTTGGGTACCCTCGGGTACTGCCGGGGCTCCGCAGCAGGAGCCTTGCTCTCCTGCGCCACGGCGTGGAAGCCTCCCAGTATGGCGGCGGCAAGGACGGCTATGAATGTCTTTTTCATGTGTGTCTCCTATAAATGTAGGCAGAGTATAGCACGGGCGGGGGAGCTGTGTAAAGTCGCCCTGTATGCGGGGATTCTTCGTGAAAAAATTCCCTGAGTAAACGAAAACGATTACGTACGTAAACGAAAAAAATTCACTACGTAAACGAAAAAAAATACGTACGGAACGCTCAGTTTTCCCGCCGTGCCCGCCAGATGAGGACAATCCCGTACAAGGCCATCAGGACAAAGACCGTATAGGGGAGCCAGTCGCCCAGGAGGGAGAAGACGGTCTCCTTATGGGCGTAGACGGGTACGGGAAATGAGAGGGCTGCCTCGGTGAAGAGCGGGAGGTCTGCGAGCACGCGGCCCGCCGGGTCCAGGACGACCGTGTAGCCGGAGTTGGCCGCCCGGACGAGCGTCGTCCGGTACTCGATCGCCAGGTAGCTCGCTATGGCGTAGTGCTGGTATTCGGCGGAGGCGGTGTGCGACCAGGCATCGTTCGTTATGTTCATGAAGACCTCCGTCCCCAGCTTGAACAGGGGGGTGCAGACATCGGCGAATGCGTCCTCGAAGCAGATGGGCACCGAGAATGTGACGAAGTTGTCCGGGTTTTCCTGCCCCCCCTCCAGGAAGGGCTCGGTGCTGCGGCGGTTTGA
>JAFSSU010000089.1 GCA_017450845.1 Treponema sp. | reverse complement strand
CGGGTGCAAGCACCCGAATCCCGCCCGACTTGCATGCTTAAGACGCGCCGCCGGCGTTCGTTCTGAGCCAGGATCAAACTCTCCATGATTATCCTTTGGGGCCGAAGCCCCGAAGATTCACCATAAAAAAATCCCCTGCTCCAATCATCATCTTGTCTTGGAATTAGGTTGCCTGCGCCAGTTGATGGCCCATGCATTCATTCTTCCTTCCTTCCCTCTGCCTGTCAAAAAGCTTGACGCCGTGCCGTTGTGTCTCACAGCGTGAGAGTGATACTAGCACCGTTCCGCGTTTATGTCAAGCATAAAATGAACTTTTTTTGAAAATTCCGCATTTTTTTCCGCTGCCGCGCCCCGGTACGGCCCGGCAGCCCTTTCCGTACGGAATTCCTTTTGTTTGCGCAGTGAATTTTTTTTGTTTACGCACGTATTTCTTTTTGTTTACGTAATGAATTTTTTCTGTTTGCGTACGCTTCGCATGCGGCAGGATGACGCAGCCACACGGCAAGCAGGGGCGCTGAAATTCCCCGCAACGGAGGCTGCCAGCTGTAATTGCCCTACACAAAGCGGCAGAGACCCGCAGTGCCCTGATGCAGGACAAGGCGCTGAGGGACGCGCTCTCCGCCGCCGAAGAGGCAAACAAAGCGAAAACCGTCTTCCTGTCCAACATGAGCCACGAGATACGGACGCCTATGAACGCGATAATCGGGCTGGACAGGATAGCCCTGAACGACCCGGACCTGTCCGCCAGCACGCGGGATTACCTGCAGAAGATAGGGACTTCCGCGGACCACCTGCTGAGCATCATCAACGAGATACTCGACATGACGCGCATAGAGTCCGGAAAGATGGTGCTCCGCCAGGAATCCTTCTCGCTCCCCAAGCTGCTGGAGCAGATAAACGTGATAATCGGCGGCCAGTGCGAGGACAAGGGGCTGACATGGAACTGGAGGCTCATCGGGGAAGCGGACGAGTATTACGTCGGCGACGACACGAAACTCAAGGAAATCCTCATAAACATCCTTTGGAACGCGGTGAAATTCACGCCGGAGGGCGGGGAGGTCACATTCACCGTCGAGGGGACCAGGCGCTATGAGGGCAAGACAGTATTCCGTTTTGTCATAAAGGATACCGGAATAGGGATGAGCCGGGACTACCTGCCAAAGATATTCGACCCGTTCAGCCTAGAGGACTATTCGATCAAGACCAAATACGGCAGCACCGGCCTGGGAATGTCCATCACCAAGAGCATCGTGGAGATGATGAACGGCGACATCAAGGTGGACAGCGAGAAGAACGCGGGGACGACCTTCACCGTGACGCTGACGCTCAACGACTACGAGAAGGAGGCGGACACCAAGGAAGAAGCACAGTCCGGGAGCTTGCCCACGAAATCCGGCTACGCCGACCTGAAGGGCCGCCGGGTGCTGGTCGCGGAGGACGTGGAGATAAACGCGGACATCATACGGATGGTGCTGGACGTGCGGGGGGTGGAGACCGCCATCGCGCAGAACGGCCGGATAGCGGTGGAAATGTTCGCGGCCTCAGCTGCCGGATACTACGATGCCATCCTTATGGATATGAGGATGCCGGAGATGGACGGTCTTGAGGCGACACAGGTAATAAGAGGGATGGAAAGGAAGGACGCGAAGGCAATCCCCATAATCGCCCTGACGGCGAACGCCTTCGACGAGGACGTGCAGCGCAGCCTGCAGTCGGGACTGAACGCCCACCTCTCCAAGCCCGTTGAGCTGGAGAAGCTCTTCGAGACGCTGGAAACCCTGATAAGACCGTGACAGGGAACGCTGCCCTTGCCCATCGGGCCGCTTTGTGGTAGCCTTATGCCATGGATATTATAAGCAGTAACTCCTCCCTCTCCGGGCACATACAGGTTCCCGGCTCCAAGTCACACACGATACGCGCCCTTCTCCTCGCCGCCCTCGCGGAAGGGGAGTCTCACATACACAACCCCCTGCCGAGCGCGGACTGCCGGAGCACGGCGGCGGCAGTCCCCCTCCTGGGGGCATCCGTGGACTTCGGAAGAGGAGAGGACAACTGCTGGACGGTACGGGGAGCGGGGAAAGGCTTCCACCTGCCGGACGACGTGGTGAACGTCGGCAACTCAGGCTCACTGCTCTACTTCCTCTCCCCCCTTGCCGCGACGCTGGAAGGCTGGAGCGTCTTTACCGGGGACGAGAGCATCCGGCGGAGGCCGGTCGATCACGTGGTGGACGCGCTCAGGCAGCTTGGTGCTGAGGCCAGCACCGCCCGCCCGGGAAGCTCCACATGCCCGCTGATCATACGCGGCCCGGTCCAGAAGCCCTACCGGCTGACGACGGCGGGGAGCGTCTCAAGCCAGTACATCTCCGGCCTGATGATGTCGGCCCTCAGGCTCGATGCCCCAATGGAGCTGACCCTGACCGACCCAAAGGAAACGCCCTATCTCACGATGACGCAGAAGTGGCTTGAGAAAGTCGGGGCGGAAGTCAGCATCTCGGACGACTACAAGCACATCAGCGTCCGGGGGAACGGAATCTTCCCCGGATTCGACGCGGCGGTCCCGAGCGACTGGGAGGCGGTCGCATTCCCCCTTGTCGCGGCCCTGCTTACCGACAGCGAGATAACGATAGACAACACGGACTTCTCCGGCATACAAGGGGACGACGCTATCGTTCCCATCCTGCGCTCGCTCGGCGCGGACATAGAGGAGGACAAGGAGAAGGCGGCACTCACCGTCCGGGGCGGCAGGAAAGCCCGGAACGGACTGGGCCGCCTTTCCACGGAGGCCTGCCCCGGCGGGCAGCTGCACGTCAATTTGTCCGGCCTGCCCGATGCGGTATGCGCCCTCGCCGTCGCCGCCTGTTTCTGCGAGGGTGACAGCTACATAGAAGACATCGCCGTCTGCCGCCGGAAGGAGACGGACCGAATCGAAGTCCTGCAGAAAGAGCTGGGCAAGCTCGGCGCGGACATAGAGACAGGTCCGGACTATATGATCGTGCACGGGCACTCCCCTCTTCTGGCGGACGGCAGCAGGAACCCGGAGTTCCGCCTGCACGGGGGTGATGTGGAAAGCTACGCCGACCACCGGGTCGCCATGTCGCTTTCCTGCCTGGGACTCGCCCTCCCGCAGGGCGAACAGGTCAGGGTCAAAGCTGCAGAATGCTGCTCGGTCAGTTTCCCCCGATTCTACCCGGTCATGGGGGCAATCGGTGCGGAATTCAAGGAAGCATAGGCCGGAATCTTGCTTATGCTAGGAAACGAGAATTCCCCGGAGGAAAAATCCTGTTCCATAGCAGGGAGGATATTCCTCTCCCCTGCCCTTCCATTGTTTTTCCTGCTGCTAGGGCTGGCGGGACTGCTGCTCTGTCTTCCGCGAGTCCAGGCAGTCCTTGTCCAGGCCGGGGAACAGCTTGCCGGGCGGAAACTTACGCGGGAAATCTGGTACGCCCGCTTCTCCGCCTGGGGACGGGAGTTTCTGGCATGCGGCATCCCGGCCCTGCTCTCATGGTGCCTCCTTTCCGCCTATGCAAAGATACGCAAACTGGACAACCTGGGCTGGCCGCATCTGTTCGCGGGGCTCGGCCTCTGGGTCCTCTTGTACAACTCAGGCATAGCTTATGAGAGGCCCCAGCGCATCCTGGTCATCATCGCCGCCTCGGCCATCTGCGCCCTCCTGCTCAGGGCGGGCGGCAAGCTGCGGCTCTCAGGCCATGTCAGCACGCTTCTCCGGACCGTCCTCCCCGCCCTAGCAACCGTCATCCTCGCCTCTCTTTTCATAGACAAGGGGCATACCTGGGGTGACGACTTTGCCGAGTACATCGCGCAGGCAAAGATACTTGCGGGCGGACAGGACAATCCTGCCCGCCCGCAGGTGGGCTACAAATACGGGACGGCACTCCTCCTCTTCCCCTTCTATCTGGCAAAAGGCTTTGACCTCCTTGCCCTGAAGATTCCGATGATCCTCTGCCTCGCCGCTTTCATCGCAGCAATCTCCTTCTTCTACCGCAAACGCATGCGTCCCCGGACCGCCACGGCCGCGACATTCATGCTGGCGACAAGCCCTGCCCTGCTCTGCTTTGCGAACAACATCCTCTCGGACATCCCTTTCCTGCTCTTTTCCACCCTGTCCGTGATGTGTTTCTATAAGATATACTCCGGGCAGGAAAACAGGAAAAACAAATGCCTGTCAGGCATAGCGGCCGGATTCTGCGTGATGTACGCCTACGGCTGCCGCTTCCAGGGCCTTGTCCTGCTCCTGGCTTTTGCATGCACGGAAGCCCTGCTGCTTCTCAGGAAAGCGTTCCCGGAAAACAAGCCCGTCCGGTCATGGACCGCGTCGATTCAAGGGAACATCCCCGCCCACGTCTGCTTCTATGCCTCATTCAGCTTCTTCTATGTCCTTTACAAGCTGCTCCTGCCCGCCTCGCCGGGGCGGTCCGACCTGGGCTTCCTTGACTCCTTCTCGCTCAAGGGGCTGGCCTGCAACGCCGCCGCCTACCCATTCTTTTTCAGCGACTTTTTCAGCTGCCACGGGCACTGCCCCACAGCCGTCCGCATCGCCCTCTACCTGGCGGCCCTCCCCCTCATCGTACTTGGCGCAATCCGCAAGGGCAAGGAAGAAGCGGTAAGCGTCGTCTACAGCCTTGGCCTGCTCGCGGTTTACGTCATCTGGCCCGGCCCGCGGGACTTCCGCTTTCTCTTCCCGATCCTGCCCTTCATTCTCTTGTTCGCGGCATACGGCTACGAGGGGCTGAAGGACACGGGGCTAAGACGCTGCTACAAGGTTTTTGCCCTGCTAGTTCCCAGCGTCTTTTTCTGCGTCATGCTTTACCTGGGAACAGGGAACCTGCGCCGCGGAAGGAGCGGCAACTACCAGGCATTCAGCGACGAGGCACAGGCAGCCTACAACTACATCAGGGAGAACACCGGCGAGGACGAGAGGATTATCTTCTTCAAGCCCCGCGTCCTGTATCTTGCGACAGGCCGGGTCAGCGCGGAGGCGGAAGAGGAACAGGACGGGTTCGTCTTGCAGATGAACGAATACGATTACCTGCTGGACTTCAGCGGGCAGTATCACGGCTACCCCCTGCCAATAAAAGAAGGGCTTCCCCAGGGACTCAGCCTTGAGGAAGCCTTCTCCGGCGGGAGCTTCACGCTCTACCGGATTGTGAAGCCAACCGTGAAGCAGTAACGAGAATCAATAGTGGAAGGCAGAGCCGCCGATGAACTCGCGGATTATCGAGCGGTTCGGGACGGACGTCGCCGGAATCGTGGAGAAGTAGCTGAGGAACTGCAAGAGCCGGTCGGCCTCGCTGTACTCAGGCTGCAATGGCGTGACACAGCGCAGGAGCGGCTCCGCGTAGACCTTGAGGACGGGAATCTCGTAATCCAAGGCCGTGTTCAGCATCGCGTCCGCATTGTTCTGGAAGGGGAAGATGTGAAGCCTTTCCCCCCTCTGCACGCTCTCCCACATCGCGATCGTGTCCGCCGCGCTCTTGCCGCGGAACTGGGAGTCGCGGACAATGCGGCGGATAAGGCGGTTGTCGCTCGTGGAAATCCTGTTGTGGTCGTCCAGGTTCAGCTGGGTCAGGGCCGACAGGTAAATCTTGAACTTCTTGTCGGCAGGGACGAGCGGGGTCAGCTTGTCGTTGAGCCCGTGGATTCCCTCCATGACGAGGATGTCGTTCTCCTCCAGCTTCATCGTGTCGCCCTTGAAGTAGCTCAAGCCCTTGTGGAAGTCGTAGGAGGGCAGCTGCACGGTCTTGCCGTCAAAGAGATCGACAAGGTTCCTGTTGAGCATCTCCACGTCCAGGGCCTCAAGGCACTCGTAGTCGTAGTTGCCGTTCTCGTCGCGCGGGGTCTTGTCCCGGCTCAGGTAGTAGGAGTCCAGGCTGATTATCTTGGGCACGTAGCCGATTGCCTCCAGCTGGAGCCCCAGCTTCTTGCTCGTCGTCGTCTTGCCGGACGAGGAAGGCCCTGCGATGAGGACCACGCGGACGGATGACCGCTGGTGAATCTGCTCGGCGATGTCCGACATGCACTTGGTCTGAAGGGTCTCCGTTATGTCGATGAAGCCGTTCACCTTCCGGTCATGGATAAGCTCGTTGAGAGAGGCGGCCGACGTGACGTTGAGCCGCTTGCCCCATTCCTTGTAGCGGTGGTATATCTCGAAGAGCTTGGGCTGGTCCTCGAATGGCGGCAGGACGGCCGTGTTCGTGTGCCTGGGGAAGCGGAGCAAAAAGCCCCCCTTGTAGAGCATCAGGTCAAAGAGCTTCAGCATCCCCGTATTGGCGACGAGCGGCGAGAAGTAAAGGTCCGAGAAATCCCCCAGCTGGTTCACGCGGATATAGGCAGGACAGCGGAAATTCAGCTGCTTGCGGGTCTCGGTCAGCCCAAGCCGCTCAAAGAGATCGCATGCCTCCGAGTAGGAGATGTAGTCGGTCCGTATCACCTCGTCGGCATCGACAATGCGCTGCATCTCCTGCTTGAGCAGGTCCAGCTCCTCCTGCACGATCGGATGCCCGTTCTCTATCGTGTAATAATAGCCGTAGCCCAAACTGTGGCCGACGAGGAGCCTGGCCCCGGGGAAAATCTTGTGGGAGGCCGCCGCGAGCACGAAACAGAGGGAACGGCGGTAAATCTGCGCCCCCTCAGGCGTATCCTGAAACACCGGCTCCACCCGGGCCGTGACGCGGATGGGGCTGTAGAGGGAACAAATCTCATTGTTCACCTTCACGGCCATGATCGCCCGCCCCTTGTCCTCAAAGCGGTTGAGCAGGGTCACAGAGGTTATCTCATTCTGAACCTCTATAGAGGAGTTGTCCGGGAAAGTCAGCTTGAAATTCTTCATGCTCCCTATTATAAGGCATTTTCATAGGAATTCAAGCTATTTTTTCAGCCCGGAGGACACCGTGCCTGAAATAGGGGAATTCCATGCCGCTCCCCTCACAGATGAAAAGCATATAGCCCGGGTTAACTGAAATCCTGAATCTGTCGCCTAGGATGACCCGTATGTCAGCCTCCGAATTTTTCTTATGGTAGACGCAGACATCCAGAATCATGTTCAGGCCGGATTGGAAAAGTTCCTCCATATCGCGCAGAGCCTCCTCCTCACAGCCCTCTATGTCCATCTTGATGAAAAGCGTATCCTGACCGGGCGTGACGGCTCCTTCGCTTATCAGCTCCCGTATGAACTCTCCAAGAGAAATATATTCGTCCTCCGTCTTACTCCCGACGAATTTCTGAACAACATGAACCTTATCCCCGTAGCCACCGAAAGTCGCAGACAGGGCAGGCCCCCAGCTTCCGTCCCCTTCGAACAGGTATGCAGCTTTCGCCTCGTCTATGACATCCAGCGTAAAGTTTCCCTCCGCAGCCCCGCAGTCAAAGACTATCATGTCCTTGAAGCTGTCGCCATCCCTCATGTAGCGGTGCGGGGAAAGAGGATGCTGTTCCATGCTCATCAAGCCATAAGCTCCCGCGACCTCGTCCGGGCGACACTGCTTGTAGTACAGCTTGCGGCCATTGTGCATGACATACCAAAGTCCGGCGACACCGTCATATTCAGGAGAAACATTCATCCCTGCTGTATCTGCGAAACTGGCGTTGAACACCCCGGGCTTGCCGCCGTTCCGCTTTATATAGTCTATGTACGGCCGATAACCTTCGTCAAGCTGGAGCAGCTCTCCCTCATGCGCGATGATGTTTTTGCCGAGCGAAACATACTCTTTCTCCATTTTCCCGAAATGGCGCAACTGTCCGATTATGACAGGAAACTGCTTCAGATACAAAAGAGGATCTTTCAGAACCTGCCGCCATTTTCGCCTGATAACCTCTGCAAGCATTGAACCACCTCACGCCGTATAAACTCAGGCATTATACAATACTTTTCCATCTGTGGCAAGCAAGCGCCCCTGTCCTTGCCCAATCCACCCCTACATGCTATGATGTCCAGACAATGCCAGCATTAAAAGAAAAGACGAAGGGAAAGGCACACGAAAGCCTTTTCACGGTCGTGGCCCCGCTGCTCCTGGGCGCGGCCTGCTTCATCCTCATATATGGCACACGAGTCCTGAACCCCCTTTACGACGGCTGGCTGCGTGCGGGAGGCGACCTGTCGCAGCACTACATCGGCTGGGAGGGCTACAGGAACAGCGGCTGGACATTCCCCCTGGGCCTGTCGGACACGCTGACATACCCCACGTCCATCTCGGTCATCTTCACTGACTCCATCCCCCTGCCGGCGGTATTCTTCAAGCTGCTCTCCCCCCTGCTGCCGGAGACTTTCCAGTACTGGGGGCTCTGGGGGCTCTCGGGATTCATGATGACCGCATTCGTGGGCACACAGCTGCTCAGGAAGTATTCCCCTAACCACGCCTTCAGCCTGCTCGGGAGCATCTTCTTCATCATTTCCCCGACAATCCTCCAGCGGCTCTACGGGCATGAGTCGCTCGGCGGCGGACAGTGGCTGGTCCTCGCCTCCCTCCTGCCGCTTGTCTGGCATGAGGAACGCTACCAGCTAACGGAGCGGGCGGCTGTCTTCTGGGGAATCCTCGCATTCCTCTGCGTGGGGATACACATCTATTTTTCCGTCACCTGCTTCTTTGCCCTGCTCGCCTTCTGCCTCTACGATTACCTTACGACGAAGAGGCTCAGGACGAGCCTGGCAAGCCTGGCCTCCTACTGCCTCACGTCGATCATAATCACCTGGCTCCTCGGCGGCCTCAAGGGAGGCATACGCGGCAAGGGGGCAGGCGAGGTCGGGGAATTCAGCGCGAACATCAACTGCCTTATTAACCCGCAGAGCTATTCCCGCTTCCTTCCCGCCCTGCCGGTACACGGGAACGGGCAGCAGGAAGGTTTCGCCTGGCTGGGGCTGGGAATCTTTGCCTTACTGATTGTCGGATTCGTGTCCTGGCTCCTCGGGAAAAGGCAGGGCGGGGCGGACAGAGGAAGCCCGGCCCACAACAGGAAGAAGCTCATCGCCTTTGCCGTGGCGGCGGCGCTGTCATTCCTCTTCGCCCTCTCACCCCTCGTCACGCTGGGAAGCAGGCTGCTGTTTACCGTTCCCCTCCCCCATGCTGCCCGGAAGCTCCTCGTAACATTCCGTTCGACCGGCCGCATGGTGTGGCTCTGCTTCTACATCATATACCTCGCTTCTTTCTGCCTCATCGCCCGCATGCGCACACAGAAGCCATGGCTTCCGGCAGCGATTCTGGGAGCCTGCCTGCTCATACAGATCGCGGACCTCTCCCCGACGCTTGCCGCCCGGCACGGACGCTACGCCCCCCGGCAGGAATACTCGGACACCTTCTCCCAAAGCCCCGGGATGGCTTCACTCGCGAAAAAAGGGGGCTTCCGCCACATCTGCATAGCGAGCCGGCTGGAGAGCGAGGATTTGTTCGCCGTCGCCCAGTTCGCGGTGCGGCACGGCATGACCGTCAACCGTTTCTGGACGGTCCACCAGATAGGACGGGACGATGAGGAGCAGCTCCTTATGCAGGAACTGTCGTCCCCGCAGGAAGGGACGGTGTTCCTGTTCAGGAAAGAGGACGAACAGCTGGGCCGGGACTACGGGCTTGACATGACGCGCGTTAACGATGAATATAGCATAGGAATTCCGGGGACGACAAGGAGGAACTGATGGACAGGATAAAAGAGCTTCTCAGAAAACACAAGGAAATAATTCTCTACCTTATCGTCGGCGTAATGACGACGCTCGTCTGCTGGCTGTCCTATGCAGGCCTCCGCCTGGTCCTGGACGTGGACAACCCCTTCTGGATGCAGGTCGCCGTCGTCACCCGCTGGATTGTCGGGGTGACGTTCGCCTACGTGATGAACCGGATGTTCGTCTTTGAGAGCAAGAATCCGAACATACCCGCCGAGGCCGCGAAGTTCGTCTCCGCCCGCATAACGACATTGCTCATAGAGATGTTCCTGATGTGGCTGATTCCCCTCTGCCTGCCCCAGAAAGTGTTCGGGATAAGCAAGGACTGGCTCGCGACCTTCGCCTGTGCCGTCATCGTCACCATACTGAACTACGTCTTCTCCAAGCTGCTCGTGTTCAGGAAAAGGAAGGAATCGTAATCCAGAAGCAGGACGGTTCCTGTAACTTCCGGGCCTTGCTTGCCGGCCGGACCGCCATCTGCTATACTACAGGAACTATGCAGTACAAATACGAGACACACCTTCACACCTGCGAGGCAAGCGCCTGCGGGGTCTCCCGCGGGGCGGAATACATTTCGGTATACAAAAAGCTCGGCTATGACGGCATCTTCGTCACCGACCATTTCTTCGGCGGAAACACGGCAGTCTCCCACGAGCTTGACTGGGAAGAAAGGATCAGGCAGTACTGCTCGGGTTACGAGAACGCGCTTGCCGAAGCGGCGCGGCAGAACGAGCGGGACGGGGGGAATTTCAAGGTCTTTTTCGGCATAGAGCAGACATTCGAAGGCGACGACTACCTTATCTACGGGCTCGGCAAGGACTGGCTGCTCGCCCATCCGGAGGCGGAGTCGATGAACCACCGGCAGCTCTTTGACGCGGTGAACCGGGAGGGCGGCCTTATGATCCAGGCCCACCCCTTCCGCCTCCGCGACTACATCAGGGCAATCCACCTGCACCCGCGCGAGGTGCACGGAGTGGAGGTGTACAACGGCGGCAACAAGGCGAGCGAGAACGAGCTTGCCGAACTGTATGCCAAGGAATACGGCTTTCCCGTCACGAGCGGGTCGGACATCCACAACATCGCTTTCGCGCTGGAGGATAAGGGGGCGGGAAAGATGCCTGTCGGAGGCATGGCGTTCAGCACGCCCCTCTCCTGCATCGGGGACTACATCGCCCGCATCAAGAACAAGGAGGGCACGGTAATACGGTAGAAAAAAAGCAACGGCCTGTTTCTTGAGCCCTGACATGGGGAATGCTATAATCAAAGTATCAGGAAGGAAGAACGCGGGGATGCCCGGCACGCCCCGCGTTTACCGGACAAATCGATTTATAAGGAGTTGCTTATGGAAGTCAAGGATGTGCTCAAGAAGCTCAGGGAAAAGAACAGCCTCACGCAGGAAGAGATGGCGCAGCGCGTGAACGTGACGCGGCAGGCAGTGAGCCGCTGGGAGACCGGCGAGACGCAGCCCAACACCGAAATGCTAAAAGTCCTGTCGCGGGAATTCAGCGTCTCCATCAATACCCTGCTCGGCGCACCACGGACGCTTTTCTGCCAGTGCTGCGGCATGCCCCTCAGCGAGGACAGCATGATAAGCCGGGAAGCCGATGGCAACTTCAACGAGGACTACTGCAAGTGGTGCTACGACGGCGGGAAGTTCGCCTACGACAGCAAAGAATCGCTCCTGGACTTCCTCATGCAGAACATGCCGAACCCCCAGGGCCAGTCAGACGACGAGCGGCGGCGGCTCTACGACGGCCAGCTCTCCCAGCTCAAGCGCTGGAAGAATCGCTGACTGGCGGGCGGGTGCCTCCTGCCCCTTGAAAGTCCGGCGGACTTTATATAGTATCGGGACAGGAGTACAAGAATGAGGCTGATATTCGTTAGACACGGGGAACCGGACTACCAGAACGACTGCCTGACCGCGAACGGCAGGATACAGGCGCAGGACACGGCGGGAAGGCTCAAGGACGAGGGCATCAAGGCAATCTACTCGTCGCCGATGGGCAGGGCAAGGGAGACGGCCTCCTACACGGCAAAAGAATACGGGCTGGACATCCAAATCCTGGACTTCATGCACGAAATCAACTGGGGCGACCTGAAAGGGGAGAAAACAGATCCGGCGGAAAAGCTGGAGTACGAGGGTCATCCCTGGACCCTGGCCTGCAAGCTGCTGGCAGAGAAGCCCGGATACGCCGGCAGCCCCGGCTGGCCGGAGCACCACTACTTCCGCGACAACTTATGCATGGATTATTATAAAAAAATCTCAGGGGAATTCGACGGCTTTCTCGCGGGCTTCGGGCTCGTGCGGCAGGACAAACTGTACCGCCGCACAGAGGACAGGGATGAGACCGTCGCCCTCTTCGCGCACGGTGGCTCGGGGGCAATCATGTTCTCCCACATCCTGAACCTCCCCTTCCCCTTCGTGCTGACATCAATGCCCTACGGGGTCTGCTCGGTGTCGGTCATCGAATTCAAGCCCCAGTTCGGGGACACGATAATCCCCCGCCTGGAGCTGTTCAATGACATGGGACACATCGACAAGATGAAGGTGGAGAAGCTCTGCTTCGAAAAATAGCAGGGCCTCTCCCGCCCTTTACGCGAGCCTTCTCAGGAGCTCCGGGAAGGCGGCCTCGAAGTCCACGCCGTAGTTGTTGTGGTCCTCGTGCTCCAGGGTCTTCTTTATGGAAAGGACGGTGAAGTCCGCGGCGAGGCGGACGGCCTCGTCAATCCCCTTGCCGAGGATGAGGGCGGAGAACGCGACGGAGGCGAAGATGTCGCCCGTGCCGTGGAACTTGGCCGGAATCAGCTCGTGGAAGTACTCCGTGGACTTTCCGGTCTCCCTGTCATAGGACAGCACGCCGCACAGGCCCTTCTTGTAGCCCACCCCCTTCAGGATAGTCCGCTTGGCTCCCAGGGCGGCAAGCTTCTGCATCAGGTCGGCTATATACTTCTCGTCGTAGTCCTCGCCGGGATAGTCCTGCCCCAGCATCAGGCATGCCTCGGTGATGTTCGGGGCAATCACGTCCGCCTTGGCGCAGAGCTTGCCCATCGCGAGGGCGAATTCCTTGGTGAATCCCGGGTAGAGCTTGCCGTTGTCAGCCATGCAGGGATCGACGAAAATCAGCTTGCCCTTGCCGCCGAAGTCGCCGAAGAATGTCGCCATAAGGTCCAGCTGCTTGAAGCTGCCGAGGTAGCCCGTATAGATTCCGTCGAACGTTATCTTCTGGCTCTTCCAGTGGTCAGCTATTTTTTGTATTTCGTCAGTGAGGTCATGGAAGGTGAAATCCTTGAACATCGTATGGGTGGAAAGGACGGCGGTCGGTATGATGCCCGCCTCTATTCCCATCGCGCTGATAATAGGCAGGGCAACCGTCAGGGAGCACTTGCCCACGCAGGAGATATCCTGTATTGTCACAATTCTTTTCATAATTACCTCTTTTCTCTTCAACTGAAGTTCTACTAATAGAATCAAGGTAATTATAGTAAGCCGATAGGAAATGTCAATCGGCCAGGGAATAAATTATCATTATCTTGCGGCTATCTCGCTGGAGGCACGGAGCTTCCAGTAGTCCTCCGGCTCATAGTCGGAAAGAATCGAGAAGAGGGCATCGGCAAAACGGGTCTGCCCGTAGCTGCGGGAAATCTTTGCAAGGCAGAAGAACAGCTCCCAGATGTTGTTGTCGTTGCCCCAGTCGATGATGTCGGAGTACATGGCGGACTTTTCCAGCAGGTCGACAAAGCTCTTGTAGGAATAGTCAATCATCCTGTCCTTGAGGATGTCCTCTATCTTGGTCACGGCGGCGACAGCTCCCAGGGCAGCGCAGCCCAGGGCCTTCTCGGTCTGTCCGATGCGACCGTAGTAGTTCGAGAGCTTCTCCAGGGCCTGTATGGAGATATCATTGTCCGAGCGATAGAGCAGGAAGAATTTCTCCACCGCCTTGACAGCCCCGTCCTTATCCTCAGCCTTGCCACCGTTTATCAGGCGGACTAGGGCCTTCATGAAGCCCTCGTCCTTGTAAAGCTTGTCGTCGGCAAGGACGGCGAGCAGCATCTTCTCGTACTCCGGGCCGTTCTCCTTGTAGTCGGCCAGGTCGGCAAGCTCATAGAGGATGTCGTACTTGACGTCCTGGGTGTCCAGCCGCCTGATGTTGTCGTATGCCTTGCCGAGGTAGTCGCCGGAAAGGTCGAACTCGCCCTCCAGCTTGTATATCCTGCCGATGAGGAAATCCGCTTCGGGATAGATGTAATCCTTGTCCACCCAGGACTTCAGCTCCGAGAAGCGGCCGTGGAAGAAATCTGAGCCATAGAGCTTGAGCTTGCTGTTTATGACGTAGACCGCGTTGTCATAGTTCTTTTCCTTGAGGACGGGCAGCAGCTCGTCCAGGTAGTCGCCGACCTTGCGGACCTTGGAGCTGCGCTGGGTCTCGTCCAGGGCGAGCTTTTCCCAGTCGGCGACCTGCTGCTTCTTCTCCTTGGCCTCCTCGGCCAGCGCGAGCGCGCGGCCGTAGTCGTTGGCGGCGAAGGCATTCTCAGCCTGCTTGAGGACGTACCAGTAGTCGTCCCCCTTTATTTTCCCGAAGGAAAGAGATGATGCGGGGATAAAGGAACAGGAAAAAAGAAGTGCGAAAAAAATATATCTAAAGGCTTTCATTCAGCGTAACTCCACTATATCAATTCTATATTCGGAAAAAAGTTATCTGCCTATTAGCGAATTCATGCCGGGCATCACCTGCGCTTCCAGCCGTCATCCTGGTAAGAGAAGCTGTCCCTGCGCCCCACGTCCTCCAGGCCGTCCTTGTCCATTTCCCTGCCGCTGTAGCTCCGTATCCCCCAGATGAAGAATGAATAAGGAATGCTCACGTAGTCGCCAATGACGAGCCTGACGACAGTCCCCTCCTTGTTGAACGAAAGCTTGAGCGGACCGCTGACCGGCTTGCCGTTTATCTGGATGTTCTCTCCCTTGATGGACCGGGGGTCAATCCCCTGGTTGAAGCCTATGTCTATGGTCAGCGTGCTCCCGTCATACTCGGACACGAAGCTTTCCATATATAAGTCCCCGCTCTCCACGGGCTTGCGCTGCCCCCTGTAGCTCTTGAAATCCTGCTTGTGCGCTCCGTCCTTGCCCTGGGCGGAAGCCAGCGAGAGGCCGGCGAAGAATAACATCAGCGCGGCGACAACGCGTCTCCATCTGTTCATAATAATCGCTCCCTTTTGTACAACAATTATAGCAGAGAAAAATAAAATGGGAAGCCCTTTCAGATAAGACTTTTCTTATTTTTCACCGCAGGCGCCATCCGCGGGGTGCAGGATGTCCATTCTGCTGTCAGCAAGACGGGCATATAGGGAAGCTTTTGCTTAATTTTGCGGGCTTCCCAGCCGAAATTCTAGGTATGCCGTCCAAGCAGAACAGCTACGCCAAGCCCGATTTCTGGTCTCAGAAAGCCTTCAAGGAAGGCTACCCGGCCCGCAGCGTTTACAAGCTGGAGGAGATGGACAGGAAATTCGGCCTTCTCAAAGGAGCGTCCGTGGTCCTGGACCTTGGCTCCGCCCCCGGCAGCTGGACGACATGGCTTTTGCGGAACATCAAGGAAGACGGGACGGTTGTCTCGGTGGACCTGAACCCGCTCGCCAAAGACGTGAGGGCCGGGAACCTCGTTTTCATCCAGGGTGACCTCCTTTCCGAAGAAGTCAGGAAGCAGATAGAAGCCAGAGGCCCCTATGACCTGGTTGTCTGTGACGCTGCCCCCCTCACGACGGGCAACAGGACGGTGGACACGGCGCGCTCGACCGCGCTGGTGGAGATGGCGCTCTACTACGCCCAGCAGCTGCTGAAGGAGGGCGGCTCTTTCTGCGTGAAGATGTTCCAGAACGGATCACAGCAGAAGGAGCTCCAGAAAATGAGGGAGATTTTCACTTCCGCCAAGGGATTCAAGCCCGAGGCCTGCAGGAGCGAGTCCTTCGAGACATATTTGATAGGAATAAATAAGAAGAAATTATAAAAGAGAGGATGAAGGCCATGTATCAGGTATATGACGAAAAAGCAATTGCTAATTTCGGCGATATATGTTACAATAGAAGAAATAAGATGCGTGAACATTTAAAAGTTTTTGCTTTTTGCTCACTATTCGTGGTGAGCGCGGCAGGATTCGTAGTGGCTACGACCCTCGGAGTGCTCTACTACAACAAGAACACGACGGGCAAGGGCGGATTTGACACCCCCGGGCTGCCGGAACTGACAAGATCGAACATCCTCATGGAAGACGACCCGGTGGTCAGCCAGGGGCTCAGCACCGTTATGGATGATGACGGCGAGGACAGGGAGCTCTATTACTTCACCTACATGATTCAGGAAGGTGACATGATAAGCAAGATTGCCGACAGGTTCGGCGTCACCCAGGACACTCTCATCAGCGTCAATAACATCAAGGCCAGCCGCCTTATCCAGCCCGGCCAGTACCTGAAAATACCGTCCATGCCCGGAATCATCTATACGACCAAGGACGCGGACGAGACCCTTGAGAGCATCTGCGACAAGCTCTTCGAGGAAGACGACGCGACAAGCAGGACTCCCGTCCACCTGGATGCGGAGAAATGCGCCCTCGCCAACAACATAGGAAAAAGCGACGCGCTCATGGCAGGGGCCTCCGTGTTCATCCCGGACGCAAGGCTCAACTGGACTCAGAAGCAGGAAATAAACGGCGACCTCTTCACAAAGCCGATTCACAGCTGGTTCTACTATTCCTCATCCTACGGATACAGGCAGAACCCCTTCAATGCCGCCAAGCGAACCTTCCACGGAGGCATTGACATGGCCTGCCCCCAGGGAACCAAGATTTATGCCGCCCTCTCAGGAAAAGTCAGCGCAGTGGGCTACAACGCGACCTACGGTTATTACGTCATGGTCAGCCACCACTCAGGCTACCAGACCCTCTACGGGCACATGAAGCAGGCGGCCTCCGTCAAGGTCGGCCAGTCCGTCTCCACATACACCGTCCTCGGCTACGTCGGCAGCACGGGAATGAGTACCGGACCCCACCTGTACTTTGGGGTCTACAAGAACGGACGGAGCATCAACCCGTCCGCAGTCCTGCCCCGCTAGCTGGCAGAAATCAAAAGAAACAAAGCCGCCCCTTTCGGGCGGTTTTTTCGTTTTAAAGGCTTTACAGAATTGATTCCATAATTTATGATATGTATTAGCATTTTTATACGGGAGCAACAGACAGCATGGACGTCATGAAAAGTTTCAGCCTGGAAGGAAAGGTCTCCTGGGTGACCGGAGCCAGGTACGGCATAGGATTCGCCATCGCAAGCGCCTTCTACCGGGCAGGCGCGAAGGTCGTCTTCAACGCGAGGAGTCAGGACAAAGTTGACAAGGCCCTTGCGGACTACAAAGCTGCGGGCGTGGAGGCGAAAGGCTACGTCTGCGACGTGACCGACGAGAAGCAGGTTCAGGAGACCGTCGCGCGGATAAACAAGGACGTGGGAATAATCGACATACTCGTCAACAACGCGGGGATGATAAAGCGGATTCCGATGACCGAGATGTCCGTCGAGGACTTCCGCACGGTGATTGACACCGACCTCAACGCGCCGTTCATCTGCGCCAAGGCCGTCATCCCCCAGATGATCAAGAAAGGCCACGGCAAAATCATCAACATCTGCTCGATGATGAGCGAGCTGGGAAGGGAAACCGTCTCCGCCTATGCCTCCGCGAAGGGCGGTCTCAAGATGCTGACCCGCAACATCTGCTCGGAGTACGGCAAGTACAACATCCAGTGCAACGGAATAGGCCCGGGCTACATCGCGACCCAGCAGACCGCCCCCCTCCGCGAGAGACAGGCAGACGGATCCCGCCACCCCTTCGATTCCTTCATCGTCGCAAAGACTCCGGCGGAACGCTGGGGAGACGTGGCGGATCTGGAAGGACCGGCGGTATTCCTCGCAAGCGATGCCTCGAACTTCGTCAACGGGCAAATCCTCTACGTGGACGGCGGCATCCTCGCCTACATAGGCCGGCAGCCGTAAACAGGAAGCTGCCGTCTGCAAGTTTGCAGACGGTCGGCTTGAAACTGAAACCGGTTGCTACCCTCGTTGCGCGCGTCCAGAGGACTGACCGTTACACGAAAGAATACCAGCCGTTACACGAAAGAATACCAGCCGTTACGCAAAAGAATACCAGCCGTTACGTGAGTCCGGAACAGCCGTTCGGTCTGTACCTATCAAAAATCAAAGAAAAGTGATAAACTATGTGCAGAACTGTCGGTTGCAAAGTCCAGACGGACTCTTTTGCAACTGGCTTAGCAATGGCACGATGGCGTTCCTGCCACAGGTGTGACTTATACAGATGGCAAGGTTGAACCTGAAAAAGTGACAGGAGGATACAATGGAATGCAAAGACTTACCGGAAGTACCGGGCTGGCGGCATAAAGACGGCAGCAATTCGTATTTGAGGAATAGCTATGCCGCCCTTGTATAATGAAGGAAAAGGCACGATGTCATTGGGCATTTACAGTCCTGCCGGTGCGTTTATTACAGAAAAGCCCGTGTCCACGCCGGATGATGTCGTGTCTTTCTTGAAATGGGCGGAAAGTGGTGGCTATAGAGATAAAAATAGTTGGCCGCCATCTCAGGCATCCAAGGTGGAATGACGGCTTTTTTCCCAAACAACAGCGAGAATTCAAGATTGTTGCCGAGGCATAGGCATCGCAGGCCTTTCGTCATGGGGACATTGACGACGATGACCTGCTTTTGATGAAGAGACCTTTTTACCCGTAGACCTGGCCGGATTGCTTGATCTCAGCCCAAAAGCGCGCGGGCACGCTCAAGGGCACCTGAGATGTGGTCGTAGATGTTCTCCCGCCCCAGTTTGTCCGCCATGCCGGTTTTTTCAAGCAGTATGTAGGGCTGGGTATGGATGCCGGAGATGACGATGGTTATCCCCTTGCGGTCGCAGGCAGCCTTCGCCTGCTCCAGGGCCCGTATGCCGCCGGCATCAAGGTAGATAGTGTTCCGCATCCGCAGGATGAGCACCTTGTAATCAAGGCCGGCCTTCTCCACGGCGACCTCGAACTTGCGCACCGTGCCGAAGAAGAGCGGGCCTTCAATCTCATATACCATCGCGCCCTTCGGCAGGTCAAGCTTTTCCTCCGGCATGTCCGCGGCATGAAGGCCGGAAATCAAAGCCTCCCGCTCGTTCTGAACTTCGGACAGGTCTATCATCTTCTTGATGAAGAAGAAGGCCGCCAAGCCCAGCCCGACTTCAATCGCCATCGTCAGGTCAACGAATACCGTTATCAGGAAGGTGACGGCAAAGACCGCCGTGTCCGACTTCTGCCCCTTGATGAGGGAGCGGATTGCAGGGAAGCCCGCCATGTTCCACGCGACGTTTATCAGCACCGCCGAAAGGGCCGCCATCGGGATGTACGCGGCATATTTTCCGAAGAAGAGCAGTATCAGGAGCAGCGTGAGGGCGTGGATAATACCCGCGGCCGGTGTCTTTCCGCCGTTCTTGATGTTCGTTGCCGTCCGCGCGATTGCCCCGGTAGCCGGGATTCCCCCGAAAAGCGGCGACACGATGTTCGCAATCCCCTGCCCTATCAGCTCGGTGTTGGAGTCATGCTTTGCGCCCGTCATGCCGTCAGCGACGACCGCGCTCAGCAGGGATTCGATTGCGGCAAGCACCGCGATGGACACTGCCGTCGGAAAAAGATGCCTTATCGTGCCGAGCGAGAAGTCCGGAAGCTGGGGCTTGGGGAGCGTGTTCGGGATTTCAAAATGGGCCCTGCCGTCGGCAAAAGTTCCGATGGTGTCCGTCTTGAGTCCACAGAATTTGTCGAGCAGGATCGCGGTGACGGTCGCGAGTATCAGGACGACAAAACTTCCGGGAATCTTCTTGATGAATTTTGACCAGGTGAAAATGAACACAAGCGAGACAGCCGCCATGACAAAAGAATAGACGTTTATCGTGGAGGCAGACCTGATGTAGACGATGATTTTGGGCAGGAAATCGCCCGGCATCTTCGTGTATTCCTCGCCCAGGATGCGCATGGAGACGGAAAAATCCGGGGAAAGCCCGAAGAAATCCCCGATCTGCCCGGCCGCAATGGTGACCGCGATTCCGGCGGTAAAGCCCGTGACGATGGTATAGGGAATGAACTTCACCAGCCCGCCCATCTTGAACGCGCCGAGCAGGATCAGGAGGATTCCGGCCATGACCGTCGCCGTCGCAAGACCGGACAGGCCGACCTGGGCGACTACGCCATACACGATGACCGCAAACGCCCCCGTGGGGCCGCCAATCTGGACGGTGGAGCCTCCGAACGCAGAAATGCAGAAGCCTGCGATGATTGCAGTGAACAGGCCGGCCGCTGGGTTCACGCCGGAGGCGATGGCAAAGGCAATTGCCAGCGGGAGCGCGACAATGCCGACGATAAGACCCGCAATAAGGTCGGACACAAAAGTCCTTCCATTGTAGCCTTTCAGGGAAGTAATAAGCTGCGGTTTGAACATAGTGGAATATTATGTACTTTTTTGCAATACTTTGCAATATGTCCGGCAGGAATTCAAGCTTGTAAAACGATATAAATGGGTGTATACTGGATTAATCAGGAGTAATACAATGGACATACGCTATTCAACGGGCAAGGAGCCCTTCAAAAGGATGACGACGGAGGAGCTCAGGGAGGAATTCCTGGTTCAGGACATATTCAGGGCAAACGATGTCTCGGCTGTCTACTCGCACATTGACCGCATAGTGACGATGGGAGCGATGCCGACGAGCGAGAAGATTGACCTGGCCCGGAACATCGACCCGATGAAAGACTTCGGAGTGGATTACTTCCTGGAGCGGCGGGAACTGGGCATCATCAACATCGGGGGAACAGGTGTAATCGAGGCTGACGGCACGAAATACGAGCTTAAGCATTACGACGCGCTCTACCTGCCCTGCGGGACCAAGAAAGTCCTTCTTTCCAGCGCGGATGCAAAGACCCCGGCAAAGCTCTACATGAATTCCACCCCGGCCCACCATGCCTTCCCCGCAAAGAAAATCGGATACGACGACGCGAAACACGTCCACATGGGAAGCCTCGCGGAGAGCAACGAGCGGACGATAAACCAGTACATCCACCCCGCCGTGCTCGACACCTGCCAGCTGTCGATGGGGCTGACCCATCTGGAGGAAGGCTCCGTCTGGAACACGATGCCAGCCCACACGCACGAACGGCGGATGGAAGTCTACTTCTACTTTGACATAGAGCCGGACCAGGCGGTCTTCCACTTCATGGGTGAGCCGCAGCAGACGAGGCACATCATCATGCACAACGAGGAGGCAGTGATAAACCCCAGCTGGTCCATACACTCCGGCTGCGGAACCAAGAACTACACCTTCATCTGGTCGATGGGCGGCGAGAACCGCACATACACCGATCAGGATCAGGTCAGGACCCCGGACCTGCGCTAGCTACTTTGTTCCCTCCGGCGGCTCCACCTGGGTCCAGGCAGACGCGGAGAACACGGAGCCTTTGACACGCCACCACTCGCCGTCCTTTACGCTGTAACGGTATTTGCCGTGGTCGACGGGGCGGTGGCCGTCGTTCGCCGAGATTATGACCCCATCCTCCTTGAGGAGGCTGGTATCCGTCGGGATGCTCCTGCCCGTGAAGGGGTTGACGGGATTCTCGACAAGGCCGCCCAACAGCAGGGAGGGGGCATCGGCGTTCGTCATGAAGCTCGCCTTGTCATCGATGAACGCTTTCTCTTCACCGCCCTCCCCTCTTCCGAAGTCCTTGAACATAAGAAGCGGATGGAAATGCCCGCGCCCGTTGTAATAGCCGCCGGTAATCCGCGCGTCAAGCTCCTTGTCCGCCTCTATAGCCTGCTCCTCTCCCCGGCAGCCGTGGTCGGACGCAATGATGATGCGGGTGTTGTCGTATACCCCCTCGGCACGGAGGTAGTCCAGCCAGTCCGCGAGCATCCTGAACGCCGCGACGTGCGGGGGGTATGTGTCAAAATCCCTGAAAGCCGAGCTGCCCCTGTCCGTCACCTCATCGGTCGGAATGTAATCCGGTGCCTGAAGGAAAAGTGAGCAATGCGTTATCTCGTTGACCATGCTCATGTAACAGCCGCTGTCAGTGTCGGAGACTGACGTAAGCTCCTTCATGTAGTCCAGCACGGAGTAGGAGTCGATGAACTCCTTGATGTCCCTGCCGGGAGCCGTTGACCAGTAGCTCCCGCTTTTGTAGACGGCCTTCCTCATGCAGACGGGGGAAGAACGGAAAAAGCTGAAAAAGAGAAGGTTGCGTCTGAGTCCGTCCGTGCGCGGATCGGAAAGATTCCCGGAGTTCTTCTCCCGGTACCAGAAGGAGCTGTAGACTTCCTTGGTCTTGCAGCCCTGTATGGCGGGGGCATAGGGCTCAATAAAGGACGTGTCGCAGTACGGCGAATAGTTGCCGTACTGGGGGTCGGCCACTACGGCCGTAAAATCGAGGGACTCGTTCAGCACGCGTGGAAGAAGCAGCTGGGACTCGTTGTTCTTTTCGGCGAGGCTCACGTCCTTCCTTCTGTTCATCTCGGCGGGGGTATACTCGTAGCCTCCGAAGAGAGGGGGAAGGCCCGCGAGCGTGTGGGCGTTGAAGGAAAGCGCATTCTCATAGAGCGTGAACCCGGCGAAAGATTTCTCAAGCTCCGGTTTTTCCTTAAAAATCTCGCTGACAAACTGGGGCTGAGCCCGGTCCAGCATTATCAGGACAACGTTGGGATGATTCCGGGACAGGCGGAAAACAGGCGAGACGGACTCAAGCCTCCCCTCCCCCATGCTGACCTTGAACTCCCTGTATTCCCTGTGAATCTTTGCGGCATTGAACACGGAGAAAGAAAGAAGTGCGACAAGCAGGACCTTTTGCAAGAGCATAAAGGCCCCCGCCAGTTTCCTCCGGAAAAGAAGGAGGACAAGGAGGGCAATGGCGGAAAGCAGGACAAGAAGATTGAGCAGGGAAAAGAAGGAGAAGCTCTTGAAATCGACGGCCTTCAAAAAGACGAGGGCAGACGACACGTCCCCGTAGCTCCCGGTAAACGCGTAGGCGTTGACGAGCGAAGCAAGCGCGAGAAAAGCGGCGGCAAATGACATAGCCCCCTGGACTTTCACGTTGCCTACGAAGAGGAAGTAAATGCACAGGGGCCAGAATGCGAAGAGACCTGCCGCTTGCAAGAAGCAGATGAACGCATAGGAGACAGGGTCAGCATATTCCATAGCGGAGGAGAATTCCGCCACAGAGGACGAGAGCAGGGCGACCGGCAGGGCAAAGCCGTCCAGCAGGCAGAGCAGCAAGCAGGAGAAGACGAAGATTCCCGTCCGGACACGGTTCTCGCCCATGAAAGAAAAGAATGCCTCCCCCAGCCTGCCCCGGGGAGCGGGAGCCGCAGTCCGCGTCCTGCCCGACCAGATGTTCTTCAGCAGGGAAAAGATGTTGTTGCAGGTCCAGTAGAGAACAAGGCCTGACGGGGACTTGTAGAGAAGGACGAGGAAAAGGACGGCGAGCAGGTAGACCTGAAGCTTCTCCCGTATTCCATGCCCCTTGGTATAGATTGCCCCGGAGACGCAGTTGATGAGGGTCATCGCGACAGGCAGGACGTTCAGGGTAAAGAAGGGGAGCGTCACGAGCGCATCGGGGCTTCCCAAATTCCTGATAAAGAGGAAGCCTTTGCCGGAGAGCTCCTGCAAGGATGACAGGTAGGAATATGCGGCGGCAAAGAAGGGCACCTGCATGAGGATTGAGAGCGACGGAATCAGGCTGGAAAGCGGGCTGTAACGGTTCTGGGCGTAGTACTCGCTCAGCATGAGGAAGCGCTCGTCGCCGGAGAAGGCTTTCTTTATGTGGGCAATTCCCTTCTCCATCGCTTTCTGCTTGGCGAGGGCCGCATCCCGCAGGGAATCCGCCTTGTTGTATATCGGAAGCATCAGCAGGTTCACCGCAAGGCTGACCGCGATAATCGAAAGGCCCTCGCTCTCAAGGACACGGTATGATATGGCATACACAAGCTCAAGGAACAGCTTGAGCGGATACAATATGAGCGTATATAGAATTTCAGAAAAAGACGTCATTTTGAAAGCTCCTTGGAACGAGATTGCCAGTCAGAAAGAGGAATCCAGTTGGACTCCACGTAGATGTCGTCATGGACATGGTAGGAACCGTCCGCGGACAAGTTGAATTTCTTCTTGTTCCGAAGGTCAAAGCCGTCGATATCCCCGGACTTGGTATATATGTTCACGCCCCCCTCCTTGCAGGCCCGGAAAGTCTTTCCGGTAAAAGGATTCACGGCGGACAAGTCCAAGCCATCCATGGAAAGAAGGGGAACGTCAGCGTTGGTCATGAAGCTCCTGTCTTCCCGAAGATTCCCGCCGGAAGCGAAATCTTTTACCATAAGGAGGGCGGCATAAGAGGAGTAATCCCTGTTGTCGGAGAAGCCGGGGGCAAAGGGCCGGACGACCGGTGCGCCGTGGTCGCTGACGATGATAATCCTGCTGTTGTCATAAGCCCCGTTCTCCCTCAGGAAGCCGAACCAGTCGCCCAGCCTGAGCAGGGAAGCGCAGTTCATCTGGTAGAGCTGCAAGTCCAGGTACGAGTCATCCTCGTGCCACTGGTAGGCAAGATGCAAAGCCGAAGAAGGCTCAAGAACGGCATTGACAGGAACAAAGCCTTCTTTTTCATCCATACGCATAAAGACCTGATCATGCGCCGACTCGTTCGCGAACACGATATAGCTGTTCTCCCCGGAGTCAAAAGAAGTCAGATCGTCCATATAGTACAGGTTGCTGTAGCTGTCAATAAACTCATTGTACTCCGGGTTACCCCTTGTCCTGTGGTAATAATCCCCCGCATGGTAATAGACCTTCCTGACGGGCGGGTACAAAAGCAGCAGAAGGCAGAAACGGGGGATTGAAGCCCGCACATTCCAGGCGGCTCCTTCCGCACCATCACCGAACGCAAGATCCCGGTGTTCCCTGATGTACTTCCCGGACATGAGCCCCGTGATGTTCATCGCTTTGATGGTAGGATAATCCTCGAAGGGGCTCAAATCCAATGACTTGTAGTTCATCCACGGCGGGTCCAGGTCAGTGACCCGCCAGCCGGCTTCCGAAAAGAGACGGGGGACAGCGAGCATCGCCTCGTTGTGCTTGTCCTTGAGCAGCTCGCAGTCACGCCTGTTCATCTCCTCAGGCGTGTACTCATAGCCCCCGTAGAGAGCGGGAGTCCCCTTGACCGTATGATTCGCGAACGAGACCGTATTGGAGTAATAGACGAAGCCCGAAAAGCTGTCCGCAATCTCCGGGAAGTCCTGAAGGATATACGGGACAAAGCTGCCTATGGCCTTGTCAAGGAAAATGACGATGACGTTCTTTCCCGTCGTCGTCAGAGTGAAAACAGATTCCACGCCTTCTTCAGTCTTTCCGCCAACGGCAGGGACCCGGGCGGATTCCGACCTTGCAGCCGCATATTCGGCAAAACGCCCCTGTATGCGGACGCACTTCAGCAACCCCAAGGAAAAAAGCCCCAGACAGAGGACAAGGAGCGGATAGCGAAACAATGATAATTTTCCCCTTTTTATCAGGAACACAAACAGGGACGCTATGGCGGCAAAAGCAAAAACCGGGGCAAGCAGCAAAAGCGGCCGTATACCCCGAAGTCCTTCCATGCTGTCCAGAACGCCGTTTATGTTCACGATTCCGTAGTCACTCCTGAACACGAAGGCATTAAGCAAAGCGGACAGCGATGTCACGGAAAAAACAGAAGAGATGCAGGCCCGGCCTGACGGAGAAGCGATGAAGTAAAAGCATGCCGGCCAGAAAACAAAAAGCCCCGCCATGAGGACGAACGATGACACGACATACGGCAGGGGGCTGTCCGACTGTTCCAAGAAAGAAAAGTCCTCCGGCGAGCTCGCAATCATCGAGGAAGGGAGGGCAAAGCCCGCAAGCAGGGCAAGCAAAACCGCGGACAAGAAAAAGAGCGGACGGAAGAGGGGCTTTTCCATGCGGACAAGCTCCCCTTCCCGCTTTGCCAAGAAAGCCCTGAAATGCCTCAGAAGGAGCGGCAGGCAGAAGACGACAAGGCTTACGGCATAGACGACGAGCTTTTTGGACAAGGGGGTATGCGTCTTAATGAAGAAGGTATACAGGGATGCCAAGGCTGCCATCATGTCGAGCAACACGAATATGACGAGGGACGGATGCTTGAGATGCTTCTGCGCGAGGTTCTTGCAGAGACTGAACAGGTTGTTCAGAAGCCAGTAGAGGACAAGGCCGGACGGAGAGGCATAGAGCAGGACTAGGAAAACAAGAGCGAGGACGTACACCTGTACTTTCTCGCGCAAGGGGGACTGCCTGGAATATACCACCCCGGACAGAATGTTGGTCACCGTCATCAGGACGGGAAGCAGGTTCACCTTGCAGGACACCAGGGACAAAAGCCCGTCTGGCTGCCCCAGGTCGCGGATAAAGAGGCAGGAGGCACCCGCAAGGTCAGGGCAGTTCGACAAAAAGCGGTAGGCGGCAATGAAGAAAGGAATCTGCATGAGGATTGACAGCGAAGACAAGAGGGGGCTGAGCGGGCTGTAATGATTCTGGGCGTAATACTCCCTGAGCATCAAAAAACGCTCGTCCCCTCTGAATGTCCTGCGTATGTGCCCTACCCCCGCGGCCAACGCCCGCTCCTTTGCGAGGGCCGCATCGCGGAGCCTGTCCGCCATATCGTAAACGGGCAGGGTCGCAAGGTTCACCGCTAGGCTGACAAAGACAATCGCCCCCCCGTAGGAGAAGATGCTGAATTTGTCAAACGCGAAATAGAACAGGGTCTCGATTACCGACTCAAGAGGAAGTATCACAAGAGAATAAAGGAAACCCGTCATATCCGCCCGGCCCGATCAGCACACCCCGATTGAATGCATGTACTCCCGGAGTATGCCGACAAACTTCTCCATCTCCGAAGGACGGATGTCGCCCATGTTCGCGATGCGGAAGGTGTCGATGTTGCCGAGCTTTCCGGGATATATCGTGAAGCCCCTCTCCCGGGCATAGTCGTGCATCCTGCCGAAGTCATAGCGGTCAGTCTCAGGAATAAGGACTGCCGTTATGAAGTGGGACTGGTATTCCTCCTTGACGAGCATCCTGAGATTCATCCCCTTGAGCGCGGCGACAAGAATCCGCCAGCAGTCCGAGTAACGCTCAAATCTCCGCTCCACAGTCTCCTGCCGGGTCTCGAGTATCGCCTGGCGCAGGGCGTAGAAGGTCTGCACGGGCGGCGTGAAGCGGGTCTGGTTCTCCGCTATGAAGTAACGGTGCTGGTCGTAGAGGTTCAGGTAGTAGCTCCTCATAGGCCAGTCCTTCTGTTTTTCAAGCTCGCTTCTCCGGCAGACGACAAAACCGATTCCCGCCATACCCTGTATATGCTTGTTGCTTGTCGCGGAGGCAAAGTCTATGCCGAGCTTTTCCAGGTCCATCGGCATGCCCGCATACGCGCTGACAGCATCTACGAGAGTGACAAGCCCGTATCTCTTTGCCATCGGGCATATCACGTCAAGCGGGTTCAAAAGTCCGGTCGTCGTCTCATGGTACACGATGGCAAGGCAGCTGTACTTTCCTCCCTTAATGGTCTCCTCCAGCCTGGCGACATCCAGAGGCTCATAGGGGCTGCTCTTGAACACGTCCATGTCGATTTTATAGACGGACGCGATTTTGGCAAGCCTGGCCCCGTATGAGCCGTTGTCCACGACGAGGAGCTTTCCCTCAGGCGGAACGCAGGAGCAGACCATAGCCTCGTCCGCCCCGGTGCCAGAGCAGCCGAACATGACGGTGGTATAGTCCTTGGGGTCGGCGACGAGCCGGGTAAGCTCATCCGCGCACCAGCCCATAAGATTTCCGAATTCCATCTCCCGGGGGCAGATGTCAGGGCAGACCTGCGCGTATTTGACGCTGTCGCTCGTCGTTGAGGGACCGGGGTTCAGCAGGACTTCCCGGCGGACATCGCGAAGGGACTCGTTCTCCTGTATGCGCGGCCACACCTGTGTCTTCGCGCGCTCCAGCATGGCCTCGTCGTCCATCTCCGCCCATGCGTAATACTGTATGCGGCGCACGTAGACAGGGTTTTCCTTGGAGACATGCTCAAGCACGTTCTCGTAGTCTATCTTCTTTAACGCCGGATCGCCTGCGTAATAGTCGAGCATCTTGTCCAGCGCGGCCCTGCTGATTTTGGAGATTCCGACCAGCTCCGCGACGGCATCAGCCCCCGCTCCGGGACCGAGAACCTTGACCTTGTCCTTCCCTACCCCGGAAAGAACGCCGCAAGGAGAACACGCAAGGTATACCTCATCCCCGCTCCCCGTCGCGCCGGACGCGAGAACAACGTCACGCCTCGCATCATTCGCAAGGACAAAGAGTCCCGCCGCATCATAGATGATGTCGCTCTCCAGAAGGAAGAAGTCGCCCTTGACAAGCGGGGCGCAGACGGCGAGGGTCCCCATGCTGGACGTGGCGGCATAGTCATCGTTCCTGACGGTCCTGATACAGGGGTACTGTTTGGCAAGATTCTCATAACAGGAAGAACAATGCCCCGTGCCAATGATTATCTCCTCCACGCCCGCCGCGATGAGCTTCCTGACCGACCGCTCCACGAGCGGAACGCCGTCTATCTCGATGAAGCCCTTGGGCATCTCGCGGGTCCTGCCGCCGAAGCGGGAACCGAGCCCTCCTGCCAGAATTACAGCCTGTCGTACCATACAAACACCCCTTTTCTTAACTGGCTTTCGCCTGAATATAGTCCATGACCCTGACCGCCGACTCACCGACGTGCGCCCAGGCCTCTTTTCTCGCCTCTTCTATACCGTCCTTAAGCGCAGGGCTTGCCACTGTCTGCGCGACAAGCTCACCGATGCGCGGGAAGTCTTTCTCGTCCAGCTCCACGCCGAGCTTGGGCAGCACGGAGAAAGTCCACAGCTCATGGTCAAGCCACCATGCGTCATAGGGATCCTTGTTGAACACCGCAGGCTTCGCATAAATGACGGGCTTCCCGAACACGAGCGCGTAGTCAAAGATAACCCCGGAGAAGTCCGTAATCATCACGTCGGCCTTGTTCAGGATGTCGAAGTTGTCATTGTCGTAGTTCCAGCTGACGTTGGAAAAGTCCTTGTAGGCGGCCTCAAGAGAATCCAGCAAATCCTTCTCCGCCGTAAGAGACTGCGGGTGCGGGCGGATGACGACATCAAGCCCGGAAGCGGCGAGCGGGTCAAGGAGCTTCTTGCCGTAGACGCTCAGAATGCCGCTCTTACCCCACGAAGGGGCGACAAGGACGCAGGTCTTTTCGTTGTGGGGACGGGGAGAGGAGGAAAGCCGCGACCGCATGCTGTCCAGGAAGGTACAGCCGACCGTGACGAGTTCCTTCTCTTCCTGCCCCCTGAGCTTTTCAAGAGCGCGCACGTCCTTTCCCTGATAGTCCCCGGTCAAAAGGACAGAATCGTAGTGGTCAAGGGCGAACATGCGGTATGTGGTCAGGTCCCCCGCCAGGTGGGGTATGTGGACATAGCGGGACACGTCGCGGCTCCGCTTCCACTGCAGCACGCCGAGGCCAGGCGTAGTTGAAAGAACTGTGTCCGCCTTCAGGAAATTCAGCTTGGCAAAGCCCCTGTTACCTTCGCCGATGAATTCTGCCTTCACGTGCTCGTAAGGCGCGGACAAGGCAGGATCATCCGGGGACTGGGTGTAGTATGTCACGTCCACGCCCCGCCGCTCGGCCTCATCACAGACGGGCTTGAACACGTTCCAGTAACGCTTGTGGTCGCTGTAAATAACAAACGGGAT
>JAFSSU010000088.1 GCA_017450845.1 Treponema sp. | reverse complement strand
CGTTTATATTCTTGATGCTCCCTGTCCGATGGTAACCGAGCTTTTCGTACAGCCGGCAGTTTCCTTTTTCCTGCAGAATTGTGTCCAGGCTCCAGTTGTCAGGACCGAAGATTTTTTCAACGGCATGAATTGCCGCCTGAGCATATCCCCTGCCGCGAAACTCTTTCATAATCCAAATCGGGGAAATACGCTTTTTGCTTTCACCGTCTCTAACAACGACGCGGATGGCACCGGCTTTTTGTCCGCCTGCCATGATAAAATAGTAATGTGTCCATGGCTGCTGGTATCTTGCCATAACCTTGTCCATGCTTTCGGCTCCGGGGCTTATCTCATAGTCCTGATATTTCTGCAGGAGTTCCGAAAAGGCTTCAACCTGCATTTTCCACAGGGTTTGTATATCTTCGCTTGTTACCGGCTGCAACACAATTTCAGCTGCCATGTCCGTCATGCTTGCATTTTTTTGAAAGATAGTCAAGCAAGCCGGTACTTGGTTCAAACTGCAGTGCGGTGAGGCAGATGCCAACAGGGGCTTGGCGCCCGGCAAAATAAGAATCTTCTTATGTAGTCATATTCGTTGTAATCATACCCGCCGCGCCTTGTTCTATAGGCGAGGTACGCTATGAATAGATTTGCCAGGCTTTTTTCGCTTCTTGTCCCGCCCATGCTTGCCGCAGGGTCTCTTGCCGCTCAGTCCGCAGTTCCAGCGGCTCCGTCCATATCGATGAAGGTTTCCGGTTCCGACCCGAACAAGGCCAGCCCTGTCCGCCTGAGCACGCTCGGTGCGAATGTGGAGGTGATGGGCAACATCGCGACGACGACGCTCGACATGACCTTCGTCAACGAGACGGGCCGAGTCCTTGAGGGGGAATTCGAATTCCCGCTGGGTGAGGGTGAGGCCGTCACCGGCTATGCGCTCGACATAAACGGCAAGATGCGGCAGGGCGTCGTCGTGGAGAAGGACAAGGGCCGTCAGGTCTTTGAGGCCGTCGTCCGTCAGGGCATTGATCCCGGCCTTGTTGAGATGACGGCAGGCAACAACTTCAAGACGCGGGTGTACCCCCTTCCCGCCAACGGCAGCCGCCGCATCCAGCTGACCTATCAGAGCGAACTTCATCAATCCGCTTCCACCGGTCGGGTGTACTCATTCTCCGCCCTGCCGCAGGGCAAGCTGGATTCCTTTGACTTCAAGATAACTGTCCTGGACCCCGCATCCCCCTCCGCTCCTTCCGGCGATGACTTTGGCCTGGGGCCGGTACAGTTTGATCAGATGCGGTCGGGCTACAGCGCGAGCATCTCACGGAAGGACTTCACGCTGACCAGGCCAATCCAGTTCGCCATACCATCCCGGTCTGACTCAGGCAGCGGGAAGGTCTTCACCCAGGACATAGGCAAGGACACTTTCTTCTATTACTGGCAGCCTTTCCAGACGGAGACCATCGCCAAGAGCCTGCCCAAAAACCTTGTCATCTACTATGACATCTCTGACAGCATGAAAAGGCGAGACACTGTCCGGGAGTTTGAGCTGCTTGCCGCGTATCTTTCCAAGCTGGACAGCCCCACGGTCACGCTCGTCCCCTTCTGCAACGAGCTGCACGAGGCCAGGCAGTTTAGCGGCAGCGCGGACAAAATCATCGCGGACATGCAGGCTTTCGTCAAGCCCATCGGCTTTGACGGAGCGACGAACCTGGGCTACGACTTCGCCTCGCTCTTCCCTGCCGACGAGGTGCTTGTCATGACCGACGGCCTTGGCAACTGGGACGACTCGCTCGCCTCCGAGAAGATGGCGGCCAGGCGGCCCGTGCAGCCCCGGGTATATACGATTAATTCCTGTGCGAGCGCGAACCACGGCTGGCTGGATAAAACCGCCCGGCTGAACGGAGGCCAGTACATAAACCTCTGCGCCAAGGACAGGGATCAGGCCCTTGCGATGCTGACGGGCGACCCGCTCCGCCTTATCCGTGCCTCCTATGACGAGGCAGCGGTCAGCGACGTATACCCCGTGGACGGAAGCATCATAAGCGGTGACTTCTCCCTTTCCGGCAAGCTCCGCCGCAAGAGCGCGGACATCACGCTCCAGTTCGGGCACGGGAACGAGGTGGAGAAGACAATCAGCGTCTCCGTCAGCGCGGTGGACGGCCTTGCGTCCGGCAACGTCGCCTACCAGTGGGCCGCCAAGAAAATCGCCGCGCTCGGGGCCGACTACGAGGCCAACAAGGACGAGATTCTTGAGACGGCGAAGAAATACAATGTCGTCACGGAGGGAACCTCCCTCATCGTGCTTGACAGCGTGCAGGATTACGTCCG
>JAFSSU010000087.1 GCA_017450845.1 Treponema sp. | reverse complement strand
CTGCACGGCGACGGGCGAGACGCGGAGGGGGAGTTTTTTCTCCCGGGCGAGCCTTTCCGTCTCCCGCACGTACTGATCGCGCCCGCCTATGTCCTCGAAGTCGATCGGGCAGTCATAGCGGACGAAGATCGTGTCGGCTGGAAGTTCCGGCCTCATTTTTTCCGCTATGCCGCAGAGGCGGACCAAGTATGCCCCCTGGCTCTCACCTTCATGAGGCTCCGGGGCCATAGGTATGTAAGCGAGGCTTGCTTTCTTGATTTTGAGCGAGAAAGTCCGCGTCAGGACGGAGAGGCTTTCCCCGCCTTCCGCCGTGACGCGCTGTGCTTTCCAGCCGTGGGCCGCCTTGAAGCCGGCCCAGAAATCCGACTGGAGGAAGCGCATCCCTGTGTCAGTGGACATCGCCGTTCTCGGTGCAGGAGGTGACGATCTCCTTGCCGGCCGCCGTCAGCTTGCAGCCGCCGACCATGACGGCCTTGTCCTTCACCTGTATGGCGACCCGGAAGAAGTCGTCGGCGGGGATTTCGGCGGGCTTGTCCGTGATTTCCTCACCGTCCAGGCAGACCCGGGTTCCTGCCGCCGCCCAGGGGGCCTCAAGCGGCTCCACGCAGTCCTTGCCGTCCGCGTCCTTGTAGTCCGCCGCGAGCAGCATGCCGTGGCTCTCGATTCCGCGCATCGTGCGGGGGGCCAGGTTGTAGGCGAGGATGATGTGCTTTCCGAGCAGGTCCTCGGGCTTCAGGTAGTCGCGGAGGCCGGACTGGATAATCCTCTCCGTGCCGCTCCCGTCGTCCAGGTGCTCCACGTAGAGCTTCTCGCCCTCGGGATTGTTCTCCACCTTCGTGATGACGGCGACTCGGAGGTCAACCTTCTCGTTGAAGAAGCCCTTCTGGTCCGCGGCCAGCTCCGGGGCTTTCTTCTCCTTCTTTTCCTTCTTCTTGCCCTTCCCGCCATCGGCCTTGTTCCCGCGCTCTTTCTGGCTGCCGGAGAATTTGAGCTTGAATGCGTCTGCGGTCTTCTGGTCGAGCGGGCTGAAGAAGATTTCCGTCGCGGAGACCGTGGAAAGTCCCTCCAGCTTGCCCAGGTCGTCCCAGCTCAGGCCGCCCTCGACCGGCTTCTCGCCGAACTTCGGCTCGGAAATCTGCTTGCCGAGGTATGACAGGATTTTCTCGGAGAACTGGGGCATGAAGGGGTGGGCCATGATCATCAGGTCCTTTATCATGTACGCCAGGTTGTGGATAAGCTTGGCGGCCCGCTCCGGCTCCGTCGTCCGGGTCTTCCAGGGCTCGGTGGACTGGAAGGCCTTGTTGCCTATGTCTGATATCGCGAAAATCTCGTGGAACGCGTCCTTCAGGTCGGCCCACTCCATGCGCTCGGTCATCGCCGCCTCATGCTCGCGGACCTGGGCCCACATCTCCTCGTCGACGGGCGCGTCCGGGATTTTTCCGTCGTAGTACTTGCTGACGAAGAGCAGGGTCCTGTTGACCAGGTTGCCCAGGTTGCCGATCAGCTCGCTGTTGTACTTCTCGCGGAACTCGCGCCATGTGAACTGGTAGTCCTGCTTCTCCGGCCTGTTGTAGAAGATATAGAACCTCCATGCGTCAGCCTTTATGCCGGATTCCTTCGCGTCCGTCCCGAACACGCCGACTCCCCGGCTCTTGGAGAACTTTCCGTCCTCGTAGTTCAGGAACTCGGTCGATGACATGTGGTAAAGCTTGGTCCAGGGCTTTCCGCTGCCCAGCTGGGTGCAGGGGAAGACGACCGTGTGGAAGGGGATGTTGTCCTTGCCGATGAACTGGAAGAGCTGGATGGGGAGCTTGTCCTTTCCGTTCTCGCTCTCCTCGGGGAGCCACCAGTCCTTCCAGTCGAAGGAGGGCTTCCCCGCAGCCTTCAGCTCGTCCTCCAGCTGCTTGGTGATTGACAGGTAGCCGATGGGGGCGTTGAACCAGACGTAGAAGACCTTGTCCTCGTAGCCTTCGCGGGGAACCGGGATGCCCCACTTGAGGTCGCGGGTTATCGCCCGCTCGTTCAGGCCGTCGCGGATCCATGCCTTCGTGATGTTTATCGCGTTCTCTGACCAGCGGCCCTCGACGCTCGCCTTCTTCATCCACTCGTCGAGCTTGCCGGAGATGGCGGGCAGGTTGATGTAGAGGTGCTTGGTCTCCTTGACCAGCGGTGTGGACCCGCATGTGGAGCAGCGGGGGTTCTTCAGCTCGATCGGGTCGAGCAGGGACCCGCACTTGTCGCACTGGTCGCCCCGCGCGTCCTCGTAGCCGCACTTGGGGCAGGTCCCGTGCACGAAGCGGTCCGCCAGAAAGCGGGAGCACTTGGGGCAGAAAAGCTGCTTGTTCGTGTGCTTGGTGATGTAGCCGTTCTTGTCCAGATCCTTGAAGAGCATCTGGGTTATTTCAGTGCATTCCTCGTTTGACGTGCGGCCGAACTTGTCGAAGTTGATGTCGAACCATTCGTATATCTCGCGGTGCTGCTCAAAGTAGTAGTCGCACAGCTCGCGGGGGCTTTTGCCCTCTTCCAGGGCCTTTGTCTCCGTCGCCGTCCCGTATTCGTCCGTGCCGCAGACGAACATCGTCTCGTAGCCCCGGCTCCGGCAGAAGCGGGAGAACACGTCAGCTGACAGGGTCTGTATGACGTTTCCCAGATGGGGGATGTTGTTCACGTAGGGGAGGGCAGACGTGACCAGCCTTCTATTGTTGCTCTTTGCGGGTAGTCCTTTCAGTTCGCTCATAAGGGGCTATTATAGAAGAAAAAGCGGTGATTGGCAATACACACATCGCAGGCAACTGCGTAGCGATGCGCCTTGGGACGGGAGGGGCCTGTTCCGGACGTTTTTGCCCGGAAAGGAGCTTGTCAGCCAGGGCTTAGCATATCCTCGGAAAGCCCCGTTATTTTGGCGATTTGCTCCAGCGGAAGTCCCAGAGAGAGGGCATTTTTTGCGGATTGCATTTTCGCATCCCTCACTCCGTCCCTGTGACCTTCCTTGCGGCCTTCCTTTATACCTTTCCTACGGGCGGCCTCTCAAGCCCGGAGAAGTGGTCCCGCTCCGCCAGCTCCCGGCGGTACTGTGCTACCCACAGGTCGCGGCTCGCGCTTATTGACGAGAGTGATTTCTGTGCTTTTATGATGCCGTTGTCTTACTTGTTTTCTTTGAGCAGCTTGACATCTATCTCTGCGAATGCCGCCGCTTCCTCCGCCGTGTGTCCCATGGACATAAATTTTTTGGCGAGGATAAGGCTTCTATCCCTTACCCCCTTTTTATGGCCCTCATCCAGTCCTTTCCTTCGGGCGGCCTCAAGCCCGGAGAAGTGGTCCCGCTCTGCCAGCTCGCGGCGGTACTGCGCCACCCACAGGTCGCGGCTCGCGCTTATTGACGAGAGTGATTTCTGTGCCTTCATGATACCGTCCTCCTTGCCCGTAAGCCTGCTGATTATGTCCTTCTTGTCCGGGTTATCCGCTTCTTTCAGGAATATCGCCCAGTTCTCAAGGGCCGTGTTCGTCTCTATGCTGCCCTCAAGTTTCAGGGCTTTCGGCAGCTCGATGAAGATGATGTTGAGAGAGCCTGACAGCTCCCTTCCATCTTTCGTCCGCATGGCGTAGCGGCTTATGGGCGAGCGGTCCCTGCCGCCTTTTTCCAAGTCTCCGCTCCCGAAGTTGAAGTCCAGGACGCTTATCTGGTAGACGGTCGGTGCTTTCTCCCAGCTGTCGCCTTTCCTGAGATAGGTCGTCTCAAGCCTCGCGACCTGATACTCTGCCCTCTTGCCGTAGTCGTACTCCTGGTTGAAGGCCTGCATCTCCACGTCCGCCGCCATGCCGTCATCGAACTCGCAGGCGATGTCATAGCTTACGCCCCTCTGCCCGGCGAATTCCTCCGGCGGCTCGTTCGCCGTGAGCCTCCAGTCCTTTATCCCGCGCTCCGTCGCGGCCTCAAGGAATGACTTCATGGCAGCCCAGGACTCCTCGGTGTCCTGGGTGAGCATGGCCTTGAAGGTCGAGTCCACGCGGGGGCTCAGCAGCGCGCCCGTGCCAGCTTGTGAGACGTACTCTTCCTCGCTCTTGAAGTCTTCCGTGTCCATAAGCCGATTGTAACACGTTTCATCAGGCTTGTACAGCTGAAAGATGTGCTTTTACCTGTCAGTCCTGATTGCGTTGTGGCCGTCCTTCTGGCGGCAGGTTCTCTTGCCCTGACGAGACCTCCGTGATAGGCTGCGAGGGCAGCATCGATTCGGCTGAGGGCGACACACTTTTCTGTGCCGTACGACACAATTTGCTGTGCCGTACGACACACTTTGCTGTGCCGTGCGACACAATTTGCTGTGTCGGGCGACACATTTTTCGGTGCCGCCCGGCACTTTCCCCGGGCTGGTCCGGGAATCTAGAATTTCTTGCCCATGATGGCGCGTACGATCGCTATCAGGATGCAGGTACCGATGACACCGATGATGACCTGTCCGATAAAGCCCGCGAAGCTGATTCTGAGAAGCCCCGCAAGCCAGTTGCCGAGCGCACCTCCGACGATTCCAAGCAGGGCCGTGAACCAGAAGCCGTGGGAGCTTCCCATGAACATTCCGGCCAGCCAGCCGATCAGGGCTCCGACCAAGATGCTGATGATAAGACTAACAAGCATAGTTTCCCCCTATAGTAAGGTAAAATTTGAAAAAGTCCCTTGCGGGATGGCTCAGATTATAGCACAAGTCCTGAGATTTTGGTATAGTATGGGCAACAAATTTCGCAATAGCAGAGGTTTTTATATGTCTACATCTATCGCTTGGAACAACCTGGACACGCTGGAAAGCTTCAAGAAGCTCCAGTCCCTCAAAGGCAGGGTCTCGGTCGCAAAGGAGCTGTCCGGCCCGGAAGCCACGGACCGGATAGGCAAGTATTCGATACAGATGGGCGGTGGCCTGACCTACAACTATGCCGCCAAGCAGGTTGACAGCCAGATTGCCGATGTCTTCCAGAAGCTTGCCGACGAGGCGAACCTGACCGGCAAGTACGAGGCCCTCTACAACGGGGAGGTCATAAACCTCGGCGAGAAGCGCATGGTCCTCCACCAGCTGACCCGCGGCCAGCTGGGCAAGGATGTCGTCGCCGACGGCACGAACAAGCGGAGCTTCTACGTTGAGCAGCAGAAGAAAATCGCTGACTTTGCCAAGGACGTTCACTCGGGCAAGCTCGTCAACGAGAAGGGCGAGAAGTACACGTCCGTCTGCCAGATAGGAATCGGCGGCTCCGACCTGGGCCCCCGCGCCATGTACCTGGCCCTGGAGAACTGGGCCAAGGCGAAGGGCTGCTTCAAGATGGACGCTCACTTCATCTCCAACGTCGATCCCGACGACGCGGCATCCGTGCTCGCCTCCCTGGACCTGGCCAAGACAATCTTCATCCTTGTCTCCAAGAGCGGGACGACGCTTGAGACCCTGACCAACCAGTCTTTCGTCAACGACTTCCTCAAGAAGGCGGGGCTTGACCCCTCCAAGCACATGATTGCCGTCACGAGCGAGACTTCTCCGCTGGCCAAGAGCCCGGACTACCTCGCCGCCTTCTTCATGGACGACTACATCGGCGGCCGCTACTCCTCCACATCGGCGGTCGGCGGCGCAATCCTGAGCCTTGCCTTTGGCCCTGAGGTCTTCGATGCCTTCCTGAAGGGGGCTGCCGAGGAGGACAAGAAGGCGACCGAGAAGGACGTGACCAAGAACGCCGCCCTGATGGACGCGCTGATCGGCCTCTACGAGCGGAACGTGCAGGGCTACCCCTCTACGGCCGTCCTGCCTTACTCCCAGGCCCTCTCCCGCTTCCCTGCCCACCTGCAGCAGCTTGACATGGAGTCCAACGGCAAGAGCGTCAACCGCTTCGGCCAGAAGATAGACTACCTGACGGGCCCGGTCATCTTCGGGGAGCCGGGAACGAACGGCCAGCACTCCTTCTACCAGCTGCTCCATCAGGGCACGGACATCATCCCCCTTCAGTTCATCGCGTTCAGGAAGGGGCAGACCGGAAAGGACGTAGTCATACAGGATTCCAGCAGCCAGAAGAAGCTCTGCGCCAACGTCGTCGCCCAGATCGTCGCCTTCTCCTGCGGGAAGAACGACGAGAACCCCAACAAGTTCTTCGCCGGTGGCCGCCCCTCCAGCCTCATCTACGGCGAGGAGCTCACGCCTGAGGCCCTGGGTGCCCTGCTCGCCCACTATGAGAACAAGGTGATGTTCCAGGGCTTCCTGTGGAACGTCAACTCATTCGACCAGGAGGGCGTGCAGCTGGGCAAGGTCCTGGCGAAGGCCGTCCTCGCCGACAAGATGGAGCCCGCGCTCAAGGCATTCGCGGGTCTTCTGATAAAATAACAGAGGACAAAGCGCCGCCACATGGAATCCGTGTGGCGGCCCTGTCCTGGTTTTCCGCGCGGAAATGGGAATCAACACCCTCAATGAGAGCGAGCTGCACCGGGTCCTCAAGAGCCTCTACAAGGAGAACAACGAGGGCTGCCAGCTGGAGGCGGAATACGGCCCCTACATCGTGGACATAAAGACGGCGGACGGGAACGTCATTGAGATACAGACCCAGAGCCTGGGGCATCTGAAAGAGAAGGTCGCCTGGTTCACCGGCAAAAAAAAGAAGATAACCGTCGTCTATCCCCTGATAAAGAAGAAGACCATAGAAACAAAGCTCCTTGACGGCAGCATAAAGACATCGAGGAGTCCCGTCCACAAAAGCATATACTCATCGTTCCGGGAGCTTACGGCTCTGGCCCCCTTCCTGCTCTCGCCCCGCTTCTTTCTGGACACTGTGGAGGTGACCGTCGTTGAGGAGAGGGAGGAAACCGAGGAGAAAGTCCAGTCACGGAACGGCCGCAGGCGCTACATGCAGAACTGGCTCAAGACCGGCAAGAGGGTCAAGGAAATAGGGGAAGTGACGAGCTACCACGGCAGGCGGGCATGGAAGTCCCTGCTGCCTGAGGGGCTTGGATCTGAGTTCTGCCGGGGGGACTTCTACAAGGCCCTGAAAGCGCAGGGGGTCAGGCTGACCGCAGACGAGGCCTCGCTTATGCTCTGGGTCTACGTGCAGATGGGGCTTGCCGGGAGGCGCAGGGAAGGCCGGAAGTATGTTTACACGCTCGCCTGACCGTGATAGGATAGCCTCATGACAGAAAGGCAGCTTCACAGCATCCGGAACGCATTCTGGGCGGCAATGTATACCATTGTCTCCACCTTGATGGGATTCGTCATCCGCACCCTGCTGATAAAGAAAATCGGCAAGGAGTACCTGGGACTGAGCGGCCTCTGCCAGTCCATCCTGGGGACGCTCAGCCTGGCGGAGATGGGGATGGACTCAGCCATATCCTACAACCTCTACAAGCCCTTCGCGGACGGCGACAAGGAGAGGGTGAACGCCCTGCTCGCCCTCTACCAGAAGCTGTATAAGATAATCGCGCTGGTGATACTGCTGCTGGGCCTTGCCGTCCTGCCCTTCCTGCGGGGGCTGATCGAAGGGGAGCCGCCTGCCGGTGTCAATATCTACCTCATATTTGGGCTCTACCTCCTGGACACGGTGCTGTCATACCTGCTCTATCCCCCGCGCAGGCCGCTCGTCGTGGTTTCCCAGCAGTTCGCGATACACCAGAAGGTCATGCTGCTGAGCTTCCTCCTCCTGTACGCGGCACAGATACTGGCCCTGACCATGCTCAGGAACTACCTGCTCTTCGCCGTCTGCTTCCCGATCTTCTCGGTGGCGGGCAGCCTTATCTACAGGATTGTCACCGACAGGAAGTTCCCCGGATACAGGGCAGAGGGGAAGCTTCCCAAAGAGTTCTACGCCCCTTTCATCAAGCGTGTGTCCGGTGTGGCCCTGTCACGGATGCGCAACGCGAGCCGCTCTTACATAGACGTCATCTTCATCTCCTCCTTCCTGGGACTTGTTGTCTCCGCACGGTACAACGTCTACAACGTCATCCTCGTCATCCCGCAGGCGGCGACGGGCATAATCATCTCCTCCATGAAGGGGAGCATAGGGAATTACTTTGCGCTTGAAAGCGATGAGCGGAAGTACGGCCTGTTCGACCTCCTGTCCTTCATGTTTTTCTGGATCGCGACCTTCTGCGCCTCCTGCCTCGTCTGCCTCTACCAGCCCTTCGTCAGCCTTTGGGTCGGGGATGATATGCTGCTTCCGTTCTCGGCGGCGGCGGCGAGCGCGCTGCTCTTCTTCGTGACGACAATCGGGAGCATGCTGGAGATGATTAAGGACATAACCGGCATCTACTGGGAGAACCGCTGGACCCCGCTTGCCGAGATGCTCGTGAACATCGTCCTGGATCTCGTCTGCATACGGCTCTGGGGGGTGCAGGGAGTCCTGCTCGCGACCGCGTTCTCCATCGCGGTCATAACGCTGCCTTCGGACCTTTCCGTCCTGTTCAGGCATTACTTCCGCAGGTCCCCGGCCCGCTACGCGATGAAATACATCGCTTTCGCCCTGCTTTCGGCAGGGCTGGCGGCCGTGTCGTGCATGCTGTGTGCCCGCATCCCCGGCAGGGGAGTTTTGTCCCTTGCCGCCCGTCTCGCCGTCTGCATTATCGTGCCGAACGTAATCCTGCTGCTTGCCTTCCACAGGACGGACAACGTCAGGACCCTGCTCGGCACGGTCAGGCAGATACTGGGAAAAGAGAGATAGCGGGTCAGCTCCTCTTCCGTATCTCATCTATCTTCTGCCGGGCAACCTTGAGGATGTAGGCGACCTTTCTCCCCGACAAGTTGAGGATTTCCCCGATTTCCGTGTTGGTCGGGGTGATGTTGAAATCCGTCTCCAGCTTCCAGTTGTCTTTTTCCCAGCGCTCGCTCTGCTTCCTGAAAAGCTCGCTTATGCTTTGCTGCAGCATGCCCCCGTCGTCAAGCTTCCTGTCCTGGATCCGGTATTTCCTCCTCAGGAAGAAGGCCGCGTCCCTCGCATTGTTTGTCTCCTGCCTCCGGGCCATCTTCAGCGCGATTTTCTCCTTGAGCTCCGCCATCATGCAGAAGAGCTTCTCCTCGCTTATGCCCGTGACGATCGACGTGTTGCGGACGGATGAGTCGTCGGCGACGGCGGAGGATTTGAGAAAGAGTATGAGGCAGGCCGACCTCCTCAGGTCCTCAATCTTTTCGTCCTCCGCGCTCCTGAAATACTTTTTCTGCATCCTGTTCATGATGCAGTCGTGCCTGCTCTTGCAGTTCCTGTCTATCCATTGCCGAAGGTCCTCCTCCGCGCAGGCGGCCTCCACGCAGATCTCCCCTTCGTCCTGGGCGTAGCGGTACTCATGCTCCTCGAACAGGAGGCTGCTCATGCTGTTGATGCTTTCCTCCGCCGCGATGCGGGAGACTTTCTTCCTTGTGTAGCTGCGGGCGGCGGGCATGAAGGACTTGTAAAAGAAGGTGGAGAAGTTTGCCTTGCGGGGGTCAAATGTCTCGAGCAGGTTCGTTATGTGGGGAAGCTCCTTGAGCAGGAAATCCTCGTAGTCTTCCGGCCTCCAGTTCTCCAGGTTGAAATAGGCCTTCATTTTGCCGATCAAATGGACAATCTCGAACGCCGCCTCCCGGCTGCTCAGTACTCCGCCGCGGAAACGCTCCGCAATTCTTTCCAGCTGTTTCATCTTGATGAATCTCCTTAATTAGATTTGTATACGGAGAGACAAGCAAGGCTTGTGCCACTGGATTTTTTGGGATTTATGCCCCGTGTTACGGCGTGGTCTTACAAAAAAGCTTGCAGGAAAAAAAGAAAAGCGCAAAAAAGAAGCCCCGCAAGGCATACCTGCAAGGTATTGCCGCGGGGCTGCTTGTTATCTGTGACTGGAAATGGTTACAGGTTGCCGGATGCGGAGGCGGCCTTCACCGCGTCCATCGCGGCCTTGGCGGCCTGGGCGAGCTTCTCCTTGCGCTCGGCATCCTTTATCTCCTGGGGTATGAAGTCCTCGAAGCCCTTCTCGTTTATCTGCCTGACGAGCGAGCCGTCCCCGGTGTGGACGATCTGCCCCCTGACCATGACGTGGGTATAGTCCACGTGCAGGCTCTCCAGGATTCTCGTCGAATGGGTTATGATAAGCAGCGCGCCGCCGACCTTCTTCTGGAATTCCTCCACGCCCTTGCTGACCGTGCGGACGGCATCCACGTCCAGGCCGGAGTCCGTCTCGTCCAGGATGGCGAGCCTGGGCTTGAGCATGAGCAGCTGCAGTATCTCCGATTTCTTCTTCTCGCCGCCGGAGAAGCCGACGTTGAGGTCGCGCTGGGCATAGGCGTGGTTCATCGCGAGCACGTCCATCGCCTCGTCGAGCGCCTTCTGGAAGGCCATCAGCTTGACCTTCTCTCCCGAGACCTGCTGCATGCTGGAGCGGATGAAGGACTCGAGCGACACGCCGGGAACTTCGAGCGGGTCCTGGAAGCTCAGGAAAATCCCCCTCTTGGCCCTCTTGTCCGCGCTCTCCTCCGTTATGTCCTCGCCGCCGAAGATGATGTGCCCGCCGGAAAGCTCGTAGTCGGGGTGTCCCATCAGCGTGTAGCCCAGCGTTGACTTTCCGGCCCCGTTCGGTCCCATCAGTACGTGGGTCTCCCCCTCGCCGATGCCAAGGGAGACTCCGCGGAGAATCTCTTTTCCCGCGACCCTTACGTTTATATCCTGCACGTCAAGCAGTTTGTCCGCCATAATATCCTCCTCTCAGACCTCTTATATCTCCACCTCGCCCTCAAAGCAGAGGGTCGTGTTTCCGGTCAGGTACACCGTCTCTCCCGTGTAGCGGACGGAAAGGCTCCCGCCCCGCACCTGCACCGTTATGTCGGTGTCAAGCGGCGAGTAGCCGTTCAGGACCGCCGCGACTGCCGCCGCGCACGCCCCCGTACCGCAGGCAAGGGTCTCCCCGTTGCCCCGCTCCCAGGTCCGCATCTTGAGCTCGTTGGGGCCGGCGACGCGGACGAACTCCGCGTTGACCCGCTCCGGGAAAGCCTCGTGGTTCTCGAACAGGGGGCCTATGCTCTCCACCGGCTCCTTGTCCACGAACTTGCTGAACACGACGCAGTGGGGGTTCCCGATTCCGACGCATGTCACCTTGTAGCTGGTCCCCGCGACGGAAAGGTCCGCGTTGAGCACGGCTTCCTTGGGAAGGAGATTCTCCCTGCCCTTGTTGATCCCGCTCGCCGGGACCGGCACTGCTTTCAGCGTCGTCGGCAGCGACCCGCTGTCGAAGGCTGGCTTTCCCATATCGACGGAGACCGACGTGACCTTGCCGTTCTGCTTGTAGAGGACGAGCTTCTTGACCCCGCTCTCCGTCTCTATCGTGATCGTCTCAGTGTTGTCCGTCCTGCGGCCATGTTTTTCCTGTATGCCGCGGACGTTGTTGTCGTAGAGGAACTTGCCCACGCAGCGGATAGCGTTGCCCGCCATCTTGCCCTCGGACCCGTCCAGGTTGAAGAAGCGCATCTTCGCGTCGGCGACCCGGCTCGCCTCGATGAGGACGAGGGAGTCCGCCCCGATTCCGCCCATGCGGCGGTCGCAGAGGCGGACGGCAAGGCCCGCCGGGTTCCCGACTTCCTGCTCCATCGCGTTGATGACGATGAAGTCGTTTCCGGTGGAGTCCATCTTGCTGAATTTTATCTTCTGCCTTGTGTCGCGCAGCTCGTTTATGTCGACGAGCTCCACGTTCAGGGCGGAGTACTTGGACTTCAGGCAGTCCGCAATCGCGTTCGCCGTGTCCAGGGCGGTCAGGCATGGAATGTCCCTCTCCACCGCCCGCCGCCTCATGCGGACGGAGTCAGCCTGCGGGTTCCGCCCCTTGGCCGAGGTCGATATGACGTAGTAGACCTTGCCCGTGTCCAGCAGGGTCAGCAGGTTGTCGTCAGGGTTCTCGTGAATCTTGTTGACCACGGTCACGTCCATGCCGAAGTCCCGTATCGTCTTGGCCGTCCCCTCGGTCGCATAGAGTCGGAAGCCCATGTCGTAGAACTTCTTTGCCAGGTCCGGCACCTCGTACTGGTCCGTCTTGCGGACGGTGATAAGCACTCCGGGGACCTCATCCTCCTCTCCGACGGGCGTTCCGGCAGGATTCCCCCGATGGTGCAGGACGAAGCCCTTGTCGGTCGGCCGTATCATCTTGTATCCGGCGGCAATCAGGCCCTTGAAGATGGCCTCCTCCCGCGTGGAGGCAAGTCCGAGCACCTCGCCGGTGGACTTCATCTCCGGTCCCAGGTGGGTGTCCACGTCCATCAGCTTCTCGAAGCTGAACACGGGGACCTTGACGGCGAAATAGGGCGGGTTGCGGTACAGGCCGGTGCCGAATCCGAAGTCCCGCACCTTCTCGCCGAGCATCGCCCGCGTCGCGAGCTCCACCATCGGGACTCCCGTCACCTTGGAGATGTAGGGCACCGTGCGGCTGGAGCGCGGGTTCACTTCTATTATATAGAGATCGTTGTTGTAGATAAGGTACTGGATGTTGACCAGGCCCCTCGTCCCCAGGGCAAGGGCAAGCTCCCGGCTCTGGTCGATTATCTTCTCCCTCATGATGTCGTTGAGGTTCCATGAGGGGTAGACCGCGATGGAGTCTCCTGAGTGGATTCCCGTCCGCTCGATGTGCTCCATTATGCCGGGAATAAGGATGTCCTCCCCGTCGCAGATGGCGTCGACCTCGAGTTCCGTGCCCATCATGTACTTGTCGATCAGGACGGGGTTCTCGATTCCCTGCGAGAGGATTATCTTCATGTATTCCTTGACGTCGTCCTCGTTGAAGGCGATTATCATGTTCTGTCCGCCGAGGACGTAGGAGGGGCGGAGGAGTATCGGATAGCCTATCCTGTCCGCCGAGGCAAGGGCCTCCCCGGTGGTGAAGACCGTCTCGCCCTTGGGTTTGTTTATGCCGAGCTTGTCACAGAGCTCCTCGAACCTCTCCCTGTCTTCCGCCACGTCGATGGAGTCCGCGCTCGTTCCGAGGATGCGGATGCCCTGGCTGTCCAGGAACTTGGTCAGCTTTATCGCCGTCTGGCCGCCGAACGCGACGACGACCCCGATGGGCTTCTCGGTGTGGTAGACTCCCATAACGTCCTCGGGGGTCAGCGGCTCAAAGTAGAGGCGGTCGGAGGTGTCGAAGTCCGTGGAGACCGTCTCAGGGTTGTTGTTTATCGTGACGACATCGTAGCCGAGCTTCTTGAGCGACCAGGCGCACTGGACGGATGCGTAGTCGAACTCTATTCCCTGCCCGATCCTGATGGGGCCGGAGCCGAGGACTATGACCGTCCCCTTGGACGACTTCTTTCCCGCCTTCTCACGCTCGCCGATGAATTCTGCGGCCTCGTTCGCCTTGTTGTAGCCCGCGTAGAAGTAGGGGGTCTCCGCGTTGAACTCGCCCGCGCAGGTGTCGACCATCTTGTAGCCCGGGCTCACGTGGGCGAGCTTCCCTTCTGCGGCAAGGCGGGCGGCCTCTTCAGCCTCGGACAGGATGCCGGACGAGCCGGGTATATTCACGCCGGAAAGCCGCTCTATCACCTTGTCGGGGTAGCCGAGCCGCTTGGCCTCCAGGTAGAGGTCCGCCGTAAGCCCGCCATTCCCTGCCTTTATGCTGCCGAAGAGCTTCTCCATGTCGGAGAGCTTTTCCAGGTGCTTCAGGAACCAGCTGTCAATCCTGGTTATCGCATGTATCTCGTCCACGGAGAGGATGCCCCTCTTGAGGGCCTGGAAGACCGCGAAAATCCTCTGGTCGGTGCACTCGCCGACCCTCCGCCTGATGTCCTCGTCTGACTCCTGCTCGAACGCCGGCAGGTTCAGGCTGTCCACGCCGACCTCCGCCCCGCGCACGGCCTTCATAATCGCCTGCTCAAAGCTGAACCCGATGGACATGACCTCGCCGGTCGCCTTCATCTGGGTGCCGAGCGTCCGCTTGGCGTAGACGAACTTGTCGAAGGGGAACTTAGGCATCTTGACGACCACGTAGTCCAGGACCGGCTCAAAGCAT
>JAFSSU010000086.1 GCA_017450845.1 Treponema sp. | reverse complement strand
TGAGGAGACCTCTCCCAGCTCCACGTGGTAGACGGAGTAGGGCGGCTCCACGATGCAGATGCCGTACTTGGAGTCCAGGTACTTCTTGGTGCTGTCAAGTGCCTTGGCGGGAAGTCCCTTGTCGGCCCCGATCTGGGCCATGCTTCCGAAGCCCTGGGTCTCGATGAAGATTTTCCCTTCCTCGCAGTCCTTGCTTCCGACCTTGTGGCCGAAGTCATCGTATGCACGGAGATACCAGTCGCCGTCCCAGCCTGCGGTACAGATGGCATCCTCCATCTTCTTGCAGAGGGCCTCGGCCTTCTTGGCCTCCTCCTCCTCGCCCATGATGCGGCACATAGCCGCGTAATCCGGGGTGACGAAGACGAACATCTGCGCGATCATGACGGACTCGGCGTTCTTGCCTTCCTTGTTCGTGCAGGTCTGGAAAGAGTCGTGGGGGTTGGTGGAGAAGCAGTTCAGGTTCAGGCAGTCGTTCCAGTCCGCGCGCCCGATCAGCGGCAGCCCGTGCGGGCCCATGTGGTTCGGGATGTAGTTGTAGGACCTCTTCAGGTGCTCGAACATCGTCGCCTTGTTGGTCTCGCTGTTGTCGAAGGGGACGTCCACCTTGAGGAAGTCCGTGTCCCCGGTCTCGCGGATGTAGTTGCCCACGCCCAGGACGAGCCAGAGCGGGTCGTCGTTGAAGTTGCTTCCGATGTCCGCGTTGCCCTTCTTGGTCAGAGGCTGGAACTGGTGGTATGCCGATCCGTCCTCGAACTGGGTGGCGGCCACGTCGTAGAGCCTCTCGCGTATCCTGGACTGGGGCATCTGGTGCGCCGCGCCGAGCATGTCCTGGCTCGTGTCGCGGAAGCCGAGCCCGCGTCCGATTCCGCTCTCGAAGTAGGATGCGGACCGGGCGAAGTTGTAGGTGACGACGCACTGGTACTGGTTCCAGACGCTCATGCGGTCAAGCTTCTCGTCCCCGGTCTTGAGGACGAAGTGGGACATGGTCTCGTCCCAGAACTTCCTCAGCTCGGTGAATGCCTTCTCCACCTTCTCCTTGCTGTCGAACTTCTTCTGAAGCTCGTAGGCCTTGTCCTTGTTGATTATCTTGGAGTAGGGGTTAGTGCAGAGCAGTCCTGGCTTCGCGTCCTTCTTGTCGATGTACTTCTTCGCATCTTCGTTCTCGATGTAGCCCAGGACGAAGACGTAGGTCTTGCTCTCTCCCGGCTTGAGCACGCACTCCAGCCTGTGGCTCGCGATGGGGGACCATCCGTCCGCGACGGAGTTGCCCGCCCTGTCGTTCACGATGCTGTCAGCCTTGGACAGGTCGTTGTGCAGGCCCAGGAAGGTCTCGCGGTCGGTGTCGAAGCCGGCTACGGGGGAGTTGACCCAGTAGAAGGTGTAGTGGTTGCGCCTCTCGCGGTACTCGGTCTTGTGGTAGATCGCGCTTCCTTCGACTTCCACCTCGCCGGTGGAGAAGTTCCTCTGGAAGTTGGTGCAGTCGTCCTGCGCGTTGTAAAGGCACCACTCGATGAATGACGTGACGGAGATTTTCTTGGTCTCAAGGCTGTCGTTGGTCAGGGTCAGCTGCTCGACCTCGCAGTTCTCGCCGTTCGGGACCATGTAGAGCACGTCGGCCTTGAGGGAGTTCTTGGAAGACGAGATCTTCGTGTAGCCGAATCCGTGGCGGCACTCGTACGTGTCAAGGGGGGTGTTCATCGGCTTGAAGCCCGGGTTCCAGACCGTTCCGTTGTCGTTTATATAGAAGTAACGCCCGTTGTAATCCAGGGGGATGTCGTTGTAGCGGTAGCGGGTCAGGCGGCGGAGCCGTGCGTCCGTATAGAATGCGTAGCCTCCCGCGGTGTTGGAAATCAGGGAGAAGAACTTCTCGTTTCCAAGGTAGTTGATCCACGGATAGGGGGTCAGGGGAGTTGTGATGACGTACTCGCGCCCGGCGTCGTCAAAGTGTCCGAATTTCATGCTTCCTCCAAAAACTCTTGGTTAAATGTGTTGCCCTTATTCTAGCACGTAATGATTTTTGTGTAAAGTTTAAAAAAAAGTGGTAGAAAAGTGATGAAAATTGCTGCTTTTATCCCGCAAAGTCCGGTTTTTAGTGACGATATTCCGATAGTTTACTCTAACGTTTTCGTAACTCCCCTCACATGGCAAAAAAAAACACCGCCGGAGCGGTGTTTTTTCAGTTGTTTCTGCTTACTGCGTTCCTGCGGAAATGGAGACCGAGGTGTAGCTGGAGGACGCGCCTGAGCCGCCGATGAGCTCGTTTCCTTCGATTCCGGGCAGGACCCCGCCGACGGCCGCACCACCGGCGACCACGGTTTTTTCTGCCAGGCTCGCGCTGTCACCGGCAAGCGAGTAGGTGTCGGTGAGCCGCCTGTTGAGCGGGTTCTCCTGGGCCTCCGCGCCGTTGGTAATCGTTATGCGCTGTCCTGCGAACACGGGGATGAGCCCGCCTCCGACATCCTTGGTCTGGGAGAATCCGGTCAGGGCCTTGCCGTCGGAGATGAAGAGGTTTCCGCTCTCCTCCGCGACCTGCTCCCTGGTCTCTCCGTCGCTCATGCCGACGAGACCCTCGGTGACATCGGTCTCACCGCTCGCATAGCTGTCGAACGCCGTTCCGCGGACGGAAGCCGTTGAAGCCGGGGTGTGGACCTTGAAGTCGTTCAGGTTCTTGCTGGTTGAGTTGACCTTGAAGGAAGCCTTGCCGGTGTCGATGTACACGGTCGTCTTGGTGACGTTCTTGTCAGTCCCGGCGACATCCTGACGGGTGAGCTGCTCCACGGACATACGGGTCAGCGGGGAAATCGTACAGACCGACTCGCCCAGCTTGAGGGTTGCGTTGGAGTTGAATCCCGTGGAGATGATTGCTCCTTCCTCAACGGTATCGCCCTTATTCAGGTCGATCCACTCCGCGGATCCTTTTTTCTGCATCTGGACCTTGCCAGTCACAGAAGTTACTTTCGCATCGACTGCGAAAGCCGAAATCGCGCCACAGGCCATGAGGGCCAGGCTGATAAGGCACTTGAAGTTCTTCTTCATAATGAACCTCCTGTTTTTTTAGCATCCCCTAAATAAAGAGCATTCCCGATTAACTATCGCACAGGACTGCCCAAAAGTCAAGGAAAAGCTTTGTTTTTAAAAAACTTTTTTTCTAAAAACTTTTTCTATCAGGAAGCCCCCGGAAGCCTTGCCTTCCGGGGATGCCCTTGTTCCTTAGAACGTGAATACCGCCGTCACCGTCGCGCCCGTGTTGTCGTAGTCCCTGTCGTCTGCCAGGAAGCGGTAGGCCTTGACCTGGAACTGGAAGTCCGACGTGCACTGGAGCTTGAGCTCCGTATAGTACTGCCAGCCCAGGTACTCCGCGACGTTCTCCTTGTAGCTGAAGAGCTGGTCGGAGCCCAGGGTCACGAGGAACTCCCTCGTCGGCTTGAAGACGGCGGAAAGCCCGTATTTTATCGCGGACGTGTGCTCCGGGCCGTACCTCATGTAAGATATCGGGTTGCTCGTGAAGCCGTAGAAGGGGTCATAAATCCCGTTGTCGCCAGAGGCGTATGTCAGTTCCCCCGAGATGGCGAGGGAATGGAAGTTCGTGAAGTAGGTCAGCTTGAGCTTGCTGAGGTTTGCCAGCCCTTCGAAGGCCGACTTGCTGGAGGATTTGTCCCCGTAGGTCGAGAAGGTCGTCGAGATGTTGTACATCAGGTCGGAGTAGATGAGCGGTCCGTACAGGCCGCCCGTCAGGTAGAAGCGGTCGAACTCGTCCTCTATCTTGCTCGGTCCCTCCGTGTTTATCGCCATGCTCGCCTCTATATAAGGGGTCTGGTTTGCGATGAGGTATGGGAAGGTCAGGTTCGCGGAGCTGATGAAGTAAGGCTCGGCCCAGACATAGAGGGTCCTTCCCACTTCGGAACCGACTGCGGCCCAGTCAACCGTGCGAATGACATCGGAGATGTTGACTTTCTTGCTTTTCTTCTGGTAGTCGTCTATGACCTTGTTGATGTTTCCGAGGTACACGTTGTAGAGGCTGTTGGAGACCAGGCTGGACCAGTAGTTCTTGCCGGACGAGTTGATCGTCAGCGTGTTCTTTGCGTTCAGGAGGCCGGTGTAGCCCGCGTAGACCCCGAACTGCATCTTGCGCGCGGAATAGCCCAGGTACAGGCCGTCTATTTTCTGGTTGATGATGGTCGCTGTCTTGTCGGTCACGGTGAAGCGACCCAGCGAGAGGGAGAATCCACCCTTCTCGTCATAGTTGTTGTAGTAGAAGCGGAGCAGGTCAACGTCCGGGACGAGGTTTATGTATGAGATCGTGTCGTAGCTGTTCTCCTGCTGGTACTTGAGGGATGCCTGCCCGGCAAGCCCGAAGGAGGAGTCATCGATGAAGGGCAGGTCGAACCAGCCCAGGAGCTTGCAGGTGGAGACCTGGTGGGCCCGGATCCAGTCAAGGGGCCTTCCCCCTCCGTTACCGGCCGCTCCTCCGGAGACAATGAGCTGCGTTCCCGCATCGACTGCGAGTGCGGGAGCGGGGAGGAACAGGAGTGCTGCTAAAACTATTTTACTTATACTTTTCATTTAATTTTTCTTGCTCATTTATAAAGTCACGGATTCTCCGTTCCTCACTGTCCCTTTCGTGATGTTCGATACACCTCGTCACTATGTTCAGGGCTTCCGGGCCCGTGATAATCCTCTCCTTGGTGTACTGCGAGGGAATATACTTGAATGCCTTCAGCTCTTTCCAGGCATAATAGGGGTTTTTGAAGGTGCAGAAGCTTATGCTGTCCACGACATACCATGCCCCGCAGCAGATGTAGCAGAAATTCGCGAGGGGAATCGCCGTCTCGCTGTCCCCCATGTACTTCGCTTTCACTATGCCATTGTCAATGAGTGCGGACATCGCCTCCCCGCCGCTGGCCTCATCGCTGACAAGACCAAGATAAGTGGCCGCAAGATAGCTCGCCTGCCCGTAGGTGACGGTATCAGAGTTCAATATATCCATTATCCTGTCCGCCGACTGGGCCCAGGAGCATACGCCCAGGACGCACAGCAGACCAGTCAAAAACAATCGCCTCATACAGCTCTCTTTTTATCCCACACCCGCCTACCATTCTAGCAAATACTCCGATAAAATGCAATATTCCGCGGAAGAAAAATCTTGGGGGC
>JAFSSU010000085.1 GCA_017450845.1 Treponema sp. | reverse complement strand
GTCCATCTGGGACCTGCTCAAGGCGAGGGGCAAGGGCGACTTCGCCAGGGCCGTCAAGCAGGCCGACCTGGTGCTGCCCATATCCAGGAGCATAATCAGCGGGGCGAGGTTCCTCAGGCTGACCGTTCCGACCCGCTGGAATCCCTTCGAGACGATGGTCAACATAATGACCCTGCTGGAGAACCGCTACAAGTCCGTCTACCTCCTGGGAGGCCACAAGAAGACCCTGCTCGCCGCGGAGCGGAACGTCCGCATGACCTTCCGGAGCCTGCAGATCGTCGGCCGCTACGTTGGCTACTACCCCAAGTCGGAGGATGCCGCCGTCACCGAGGCCGTTCGGAAGTCCTCCCCCTCCCTGGTCATAATGAGCGACGGGCTCAAGGACAAATTCTGCTGGTTCCACAACAGGCGGGAGAGCTTCAGCACGAGCATGTTCCTCTATTACCCCGACGCGATCGCGATCTTCAGCGAGCGCAAGGCCCACGTCAGGAAAGAGACGTTCGACAAGGGGCTCGAGATTTTCCCCGAGCTCCTGAGGTCGCCGCTCAAGTGCTTCCTCATTTTCCCCTTCATCTCCTACAAGCTGATGCTCGTCTGGCACCGCCTGACCGACTGACCCGCGCGATGGAGCTCTACCTTTTCACGCGGTCGGCCTTCGTCGCCCATAGCTGCCAGCTCGCCGTCCGGGACAAGGCCGGATTGAACCTGCACGTCATGCAGGAGGAATGCGTCACGCAGGTCCTTTCCGTCATCCGGCGGGTGGACGCGCTTCTCCTGGACTGCGACTTCCTGGGGAAGGCCGGGCTTGAGTCCGTCCTTTCCTCCGGGGGCGGTCCCCGGGCCCGGGGCATCGCGGTGTTCCTGCTGGCGGGCTCGGGCTCGCCGGAGGCCCTTGCCAAGGCCTATGCGGGGCGGGCGGAATGCCTGGACGTCTTTTCCCTGGGGGAGCTTCCCGCCATGCTGGGGAAAGCGGCCTCGGGACGCGGGTCCGGGCGGCCCAGGCTGGAGAGGCTGAGGAACCCGGCGCTGATACCGGGCAGGGGAGTGGCGGCTGACCCCCTGGCCCGCTACAGGAGGGATTCCTTCCTTGAGGAGGTCAAGCTCGTCGCGCGGACGCGGGCGGATGTCCTGCTCGTCGGCGAGAGCGGTGCGGGCAAGTCCTGGCTCGCGGAGAGGATATACGCCTGGTCCGGGCGGCAGGGGAACTTCCTCAGCGAGAGCCTTGCGAACATACCCCCGAGCCTGTTCGAGAGCGAGCTGTTCGGCACGGTTTCCGGGGCATACACGGATGCCGTCAGCAAGATGGGGCTCCTTGAGGCGGCGGGCGGCGGGACGCTCTTCCTGGACGAGATAGGCGAGCTCCCCCTGCATCTCCAGTCCAAGCTCTTCTCCGCCCTGGACAAGAGGAGCTTCCGCAGGGTCGGGAGCCTGAAGGAGCAGCCCTTCTCGGGCAGGATAATCTTCGCCACCAACATGGACCTGGAGGAGGCCGTAAGGGAGCGGAGATTCCGCGAGGAGCTCTGGGGCCGCATAAGCATGGTGACGGTCCGCGTCCCTCCCCTCAGGGAGAGGCCATCCGACATACCCTCCCTGGCATCCCGCTTCGCGGAGGACGAGGGAAAGACCCTGTCCGTCTCCGCGCTCGAGAAGCTCTCGTCCTACAGGTACCCCGGCAATGTACGGGAGCTCAAGCACATCGTCTGCCGCTCATGCCTGCTCTGCCCCCGCGACACGCTGGGGGCGGACGACATACGTTTCTCCCGGGCGCTGTAGGGAAGCCCGGAAAAATCAGGAGCCGCCGAGCCTTTTCTGCAGCCACACGAGGTCATACCACCTGCCGAACTTCTTTCCGACGGCCTTCATGCGGGCGACCTCCTCGTACCCTTCCCTCAGGTGGAACTTGTAGCTGTCATGCGTCAGGTACTCGTCCTCATTCCCGCAGTAGGCGACCCCGGCGAGCAGGTTGACGATCCCCTGCCTGCGGGCCCCCGCCTCAAGCTCCCGGTAAAGGAGGCTCCCCGCCCCCTGCCTGCGGCAGTCCCTGCGGACGTAGATCGACGTCGTCGCCGTCCACGCGTATGCCTCGCGCGGGCTGTATTCCGACAAGTACGCGTAGCCCGCGACAAGCCCGTCCTTCTCGCACACAAGGTAGGGGTACCTCTCCTTTATCCTCCGTATCCTGCGGACGAACTCCTCGGCATCCGGCGGGTCGTACTCGAACGAAACCGCCGTTTCCCTCACGTAGGGCCCGTATATCCCCGCGAGGCACGCCGCGTCCTCTTCGCGGGCCTCCCTGACCCTGAGTCCTTCACCGCTCATCTTCTTTCTCCTTCCCCCGGCAGATTCCCGAGATAACGCATTCCGCGCAGCGGGGGTTCCGCGCGGTGCAGACATAGCGGCCGTGCAAAAGCAGCCAGTGGTGGGCGTGCAGGGCGTATTCCTCCGGCACGGCCCGGACCAGCGCGTCCTCCACCTCCCGCACGTCCTTGCCCGGCGCGAGGCCCGTCCTGTTGCTGACGCGGAACACGTGGGTGTCCACCGGCATGGTCGGCTGCCTGAATATGACGTTCAGCACGACGTTCGCGGTCTTGCGCCCCACGCCGGAAAGGCTCATCAGCTCCTCCCGGGTGGACGGGACCTCGCCGCCGAAGTCCTCCTCGATCTGGCGGGACAGCTC
>JAFSSU010000084.1 GCA_017450845.1 Treponema sp. | reverse complement strand
GGGCGTCTTTCGTGCGAGCGCGCGGGCAATCGTAATCCGCTGCTTCTGCCCTCCGCTCAGGCCCACGCCCCGCTCGCCTATGACGGTCTGCTCCTTCTCCTCCATCTTGTCCACGAATTCCGCGGAGTGCGACTGCGTGAGGGCTGACCGGACTTCCGGCACGGTAATCGTCTCCCGCTCGCCGAGCCGCACGTTCCCCTCAATCGTATCGCTGAACAGGAAGATGTCCTGCATGACGCAGGAGACGGCGCGGCGCAGGGCGGGCAGGGGCAACTCGCGGATGTCGATTCCGTCCAGCCTGATGCTCCCGCCCGTCACGTCGTACATGCGCTTGAGCAGGTTGATTACCGTCGTCTTGCCCGAGCCCGTTGCCCCCATGATGCCGAGCGTCTGCCCCGCCTTGACGGAGAAGGACACGTCGTCAAGAATCTTGCGGGGGACGGCGCTTGCGGTCGGCTTTCCGCTTTCCGCATCGCCCCCGTCGTTTCCCGCATCGCCGGGCTGTGCCGCTTTCCCGCTCGTCACGTAGCTCACGTGGTCAAACTCTATGTCGCCGTTCAGGTCATGCTGGGAGAAGAGCGCGCCGGGAAGCTCCTCGTCAAGCGCGCTTCCCCCTGACCTGTCGGTGATGTCAGGCATCTCCGCATAAATCTTGTTCAGTCGCTTGACGCTCGCCTTCGCGCTGGAAAAGCCGTTGGTCAGCCAGCCGAGCATCTCCATTGGCCAGAACATGCCGTTCACGTACACGATGAAGGCTATCAGCTCCCCGACGCTCATCTGCTTGCCGCCGGGGATCGGGTTGCCCTTCATCACGACAAGGCCGCCCAGGAGCAGGGAGGCCACAGCGAGCAGCCTCGTTATCATCTGGATAATCGGGTTGTACCTGACGAAGACGCGGCTCAGGTCTATGTTCAGCTCGTAGAACTTCTGGTTGTGCTTGTGGAACTTCGCAACCTCGAATCCTTCGCGGGCAAATGCCTTGACGGTGCGTACCCCGGCAAGGTTCTCCGCCGCAACGTTGTTCATCTCCGAGCCTTCCTGCGCGACTGCCCCGTACAGGCCGTCCAGCTTGCGCTCCATCAGGATTGCGATGACTCCCGCGATGACCATACCCACCGCCGGAATGACGGCAATCTGCCAGTTTATGCGCATCATGAAATAGAGGGTAGACACGGTCCGTATGACCACCTCCGCCATCAGGATGCCCATGAAGGCCGCTATTTCCCAGATGCGGTCCACGTCGTCCTTCACGCGGCTCATCAGCTCGCCGCTGTTTATGCCGTCAAAGAAATTCGCGGAGAGGCTCTGGATTTTCCCGAAGAGGTTTATCCTGATTTCCGAGGCCATCTTGCTCCCCGCCAGGTCGCAGAGGAATTCCTTGGCGTACTGGAAGATGCACCTTCCCACGCCGATTGACAGGATTCCGAGCAGCAGGAAATTCAGCATCTCCATTTTGCGGGCGACGAGAACGTCATCGACGATATGCTGGATGATAATCGGCGCGACCTGGTCCAGCATGGTTCCTGCCGCCATGCAGATGACGGCGATCAGGTAGAATAGGGCGTACTTTTTCACGTAGCCCGTCAGATTAAGCTTGTTCATAACAATCAATACAGATAGCTGTGCCATTCGGCATGCACACATGAAGAATGCCGAACACGATAAAACGCACGTAGGGGTATGTGCGGACTTTTGCGAGGAAATGCTGGTACTTTTAAGCGGGAATTTACTTCGTCTTGCGAGAAAGGAGAGTCATTCCGCACTTAAAAGCAAGCAGTACACTGTTATCCATGGGAGTAACCTCCATTCAATTTGATTTAGATTTCCTCACTCTAGCGAGAAAGAAAAAAAATGTCAAGTGCTGCGCCAGGAGCCGGCGCCGGGACGAGAGAGCGGCTTCATCTTTGCGTTCCGGCCGCAGCCCCTGCGGACACAGGGCATCCGAACTGCACACGCCTTGCCGCGCTATAGAAATCCTGCATGGAAAATGATACAATGAAATAGCAGGTATAAAGGTAAGATATGATTTCAGTCTATGAGCGGACAGGGGGTGCTCTTTTAGGCGTATGACAGACGGAAAAGAAGATTTGCAGGAAAAGAACGTGGACAGCTCCGGAACACAGGATGCTGCGCGGAGCCTGTCGCCCCGCTATGCGGCATGGACCCGCTTTCAAGGGCACGAGGACGCGGAGATGCTGCTGGAAAAATCCGCGGGCTGGTCCAGCCTGCGGGACAACCGCGGCGACTACGATGACCGGGACGAGTGAGGGGGGCTAATCAATCTAATCATTCTCGTCAAGATGTGATTACATTGATTAGATTGCTCCCGCCCACCCTGGGGCTGTGTTTTTGAAGTTTTTTCGTGGCATCCTCTCCGGCATGATTGCACCCCAGCCGAAAATGTGCTAATATGTATAAGTGGGAATACCCACTAAGGAGACCCGTATGCCGCTCACAGCTGTAAGAAGTTACGATACGAAGATTGACGTAAAGAAGAGGATTACGCTCCGAAGCTCAAAATATGAGTACTACCATGTCGAGGAATTTGAGGACGGACGCATCGTTCTTGAACCCCGCGAGCTGGTTGCCCCGTTTGAAATCCAAGCAGAAACACTTTCAATGATGGATTCCGCTGTAGAGAACCTGAAAAAGGGTATTGTGTCTGAACCTGTCGATTTAACGGAGTTTGAAGCATAACCATGTATGCAATTCATCTGGGAATCCCGGAAATGAAGGATTTCTGGGATTCATTGAGAAAGAAAGTAAAAGTTGGTAAGGCAACGAAGGTTGAGCAGTCCTTGTATCAGAAATTTGGAAAGACTATGAAATTGCTCTCCATAAATCCTCGTCATACAGGTCTCCATATGCACGACATAGAGTCCCTTACGAAACGTTATGGAATGAAGGTCTGGGAGTCCTACCTTGAGAACAACAAGCCTGCCGCCGGTCGCGTATTTTGGGTGTATGCACCGAATCAGAATGACATAACGATTATCGGATTAGAGCCACACCCGAATACAAAGAAGGATTCCTATAAGAAAATCACACTCTCAGCTGTTGACGGTCAATAGAACGAAACTTGCATTGGAAAGAAACAGTCTTCACCCTCTACTCCGGCATGATTGCACCCCAGCCGAAAATGTGCTATACTATATGCAGCTTGCGGATGCGGTTTCTGGCCTTGCTGTCCCGTTTCCTGCCATATCCTGCCGAAAGCTAGCCTCTCCTATATGGAGTAGGCATTACAATCTAGCTAGAGTGTATCCCACCGCCTTGCAAGAGTAGCCATCATAATCCAGCTAGAGTATGCTCCCTGTAATGTACGTATTTCGCATCCTCGGACTGGACATTATGCGCTCCCTGCAATGGACAGTCATCGCTCCTACGAACGGACAATGTGC
>JAFSSU010000083.1 GCA_017450845.1 Treponema sp. | reverse complement strand
GGTGCCGTCGGCGTGAGGGTTCAAGTCCCTCCTCTCGCAAAGCTACGACGCATGCGATGTGAGATTTGCGGGAATGGCTCAGTGGTAGAGCGCAACCTTGCCAAGGTTGATGTCGCGGGTCCGATTCCCGTTTCCCGCTCTACAAAAGGTTTGTTCCACCTTCCAAAAAGGACGTACAAGTATTTTGCGGGAATGGCTCAGTGGTAGAGCGCAACCTTGCCAAGGTTGATGTCGCGGGTCCGATTCCCGTTTCCCGCTCTAACTTGAAAGCGATTTGGAGGAAACCCAAATCGCTTTTTTTTTAAATTTTTATGTTAGCAAGGGGATTCCAAGTGAAAATTAGCAAGGAAGTCACGAAGATTGAGAATTCAGCTGTCAGGCTCACCGCCACGATAGCGCAGGAGGATGTCGCCTCCGGCTACAAGGATTCCATGGCGAAGTATTCCAAGAACATACAGATTCCGGGCTTCCGCAAGGGACATGTCCCGGTCTCAGTCCTTGAGCGCAAATATGGCGAGGGGCTCAAGGCAGAGATTACGGGCGAGCTGATCGACAAGGCCCTCAATGAGATTATCAGTGCGGATGACATGAAGGACTTCCGCCCGCTCCCCTACTCCCAGCCCGTCTTTGAGAACGATGACATGCCCGTCCTGGACACGACGAAGGACCTTACGTTCACGCTTATTTACGATGTGTTCCCCACTGTCGAGGTAAAGAAGCTCGACGGCATAAAGATAAAGGTTCCCCAGGCCGAGGTCACGCAGGATGACATGGACAAGGAGCTCAAGTCCATACAGGAGCGCAACGCGACCGTGCTTGACAAGAAGGATGACGACCCGCTCGCGAAGGACGACATCGTGACGGTCGACTACAAGGAGATCGGGGACGACGGGAACGTCATCGCCGGCAGCGAGAGGGAGGACTTTGTCTTCACCGAGGGCTCCGGCGAGAACATCTTCAAGATTGACGATGACATCCTCGGCATGAAGAAGGGAGAGAGCAAGGTCATCACGAAGACTTACGCGAAGGACGACAAGGATCCTGAGCTTGCCGGCAAGACCAAGAAAATCAGCGTGACGATAAAGCAGATCAAGCTCCGCAACCTGCCCGCCCTGGACGATGACCTCGCGCAGGACGTGAACGAGAAGTACAAGACCCTTGATGACATGAAGAAGGACATCAGCCGCAGCATGAACCTCGCCTTGTCCAGGAAGCTGGATGAGATAAAGAAGCAGGGCCTTCTGGAGCAGCTGGTCGAGAAGAACCCGATTGACCTGCCCAAGTCCATGATCCAGGCTGAGAATGACGGACGCTGGAGGATGATGGCCCAGCAGTTCAAGACCACTCCCGAGGAGCTCGAGAAGATGGTCAGCGCTAGCGGCCAGAGCAAGGAAACGATGCTGTTGCAGTGGGTCGGCGACACGGAGAAAGCCCTCAAGAGCCGTATCATCGTGGACAAGCTCATGCTCGACAGGAACATCAGCGTCAGCCCCGATGACATCGAGGAAGAGTACAAGAAGATTGCCGAGCAGAACGACATCTCGGTTGACGAGGTAAAGGATCACTATAAGGATCTTAAGGCGAAGGAGTACCTTGTTGACGAGGTGAAGGAGAACAAGCTCTTCGAGACCCTCTATAAGGAAGTCAAGCTTGAGAAGGGCGACAAGAAGTCATTCTCCGAGCTGTTCGGCGATGAGGTGGAAGCCTAATCTTTCCACGGAGCACAGGGAACGGAATGTAGGCCTCACTTGCCACATTCCGTTTTTTTGTTTACATTATAGCCAGCATCTTATAGCCTACAGGAGTCTGAGATGAATGAATATATGGGTGGCGGTTTTGTTCCGTATGTAATCGAACGGAGCGGGAACGGAGAAAGATCATACGATTTGTATTCCCGCCTCTTGAAAGACCGCATTATCTTTGTCGACGGAGAAATCCGGGACGAGACGGCGGATTTGGTCGTCGCGCAGATTCTCTACCTTGAGAGCGAGAACCCGAACAAGGACATAAACATGTACATCAACAGCCCGGGAGGGTCTGTCACCGCCGGACTCGCGATTTATGATACGATGCAGTACGTCAAGTGCGACATACAGACCATCTGCATGGGACAGGCCGCGAGCATGGGAGCAATCCTGCTCGCGGGCGGCACTGTCGGAAAGCGTTATGCCCTCCCCTCCAGCCGCGTGATGATTCATCAGCCTTGGGGCGGGGCGCAGGGGCAAGAGAGCGACATCGCGATTCAGGCAAAAGAGATTATCCGCCTGAAAAAGCTTTCCATAAAGTACTTTGCGAGCAAGACCGGCAAGAGCGAGGAAGAAGTCGCAAAAGACATGGAGCGTGATTTCTACATGCCCGCCGAGGAAGCCCTGGAATACGGAATCGTTGACCACATCATGAAGAGCGCGAAGGAGGAGGCTAAATGAGAGGTTTTGGAAGAAGCGACCAGCAGTACTGCGCATTCTGCGGCAGGGCTGCGGACGGGAACCGCCGCATAGTCAAAGCCCCGAATTCCGACGTGTACATCTGCGAGAACTGTGTCTCGGCATGCCAGTCTCTCCTGAACGACGAGAAGCGTGCACTTAAGCCGATGGACATGAGCGACGTTCCCACGCCGAGGGAATTCAAGGAGTACCTGGATCAGTATGTCATCGGCCAGGATAAGGCAAAGAAGGTCCTGTCCGTCGCAGTGTACAACCACTACAAGCAGCTGTCCATACCACGCGACAAGCAGATATCATCCGATGTCAGGATAGAGAAGTCCAACGTCCTTCTCTTAGGACCGACGGGAAGCGGCAAGACCCTGCTCGCCAAGACCCTCGCCCAGAAGCTGAAGGTTCCCTTCGCCATCGCTGACGCGACGACACTGACTGAGGCGGGATACGTCGGAGAGGATGTGGAGAACGTCCTGCTCAAGCTTATAAACGCCGCCGACGGTGACGTGAGCGCGGCGGAGCGGGGAATCATCTTCATCGATGAGATTGACAAGATAAGCCGCAAGAGCGAGAACACATCGATCACCCGCGATGTCTCCGGCGAGGGAGTTCAGCAGGCGTTGCTGAAGATTCTGGAAGGAACCCATGCCTCCGTCCCGCCGCAGGGCGGACGCAAGCACCCCAATCAGGAGATGATAGACATCGACACGACGAACATCCTCTTCATCTGCGGAGGAGCTTTCGTCGGCCTGGACAAGATAATCGAGCAGAGGCTGTCGTCATCGTCAATCGGCTTCGGTGCGGAGGGTACCCACCGCACAGAGGAGGAGCGCATGGAGCTCCTGAACCAGGTCACGTCTGACGACTTGGTGCGCTTCGGGATTATCCCCGAGCTCATCGGCCGTCTCCCGATTACCTGCGCCCTAAAGGAGCTGGACAGGGAAGACCTTATCCGCATCCTGCGGGAGCCCAAGAACGCGATAACCAAGCAGTTCGAGGCAAGCTTCGCGATAGATGACGTGGATCTTTCGTTCAACGACGAGGCAATCAGCGAGATTGCCGACATCGCGATAAAGAGCAAGACGGGAGCGCGCGGACTCCGCGCCATCGTGGAGAAAGTCCTGCTTGACCTGATGTTCGAGATTCCGAGCATAAAAGGCAAGAAGAAGCTTGAAATCACCAAGGACATCGTGGTGAACAACGACATCCCCAGCCCGGAGATGCTCCTTACAGATCAGATGACCGCCTAGGAAGGCAGCCTTTATCAGCCGCAGACGGACTTGAGTATCTCAAGTATCCGTCCGGCTGTCTTTTCCCAAGAATATTTTCCTGCGTTCTCAAGCCCTATCCTTACGAGCGAATCCCTCAGGGGCTCATCAGTGACGATTCTCTCGATGCAGGATGCCATTTCCTCGATGTTATCCGAGTCAAAGTAAATCGCCGCCTCGCCCGCAATCTCTTTGAGCGCACCGCCCGAAGAGCAGGCGACGGGCAGGCCGGATGCCATGGACTCCATTACCGGCAGGCCTATTCCCTCATTGACGGACGGGAATATGCATGCGTCCGCATTGCGGTAGAGGTCTCCGAAGTTTTCGTGGGGGAAGTAGCCCGTTATGAAGATGTCGCTCGCATATTTTGAGGACAGGGCGGCGCTCCTGACATTCTGCGCCTCAGGGCCCTCGCTGCCCGCTATGACCAGCCTGTGCGGCAAGCCCGTCTTGTCCTTGAAGAAGGAGAAGGCCTTGATCAGCTCCACATGCTTCTTCGCCGCCCCCTGCATCCGGCTCGGATATATTAGATATGGCTTTTTTATGGCGAAGGGCTTTATGTCCACGACATCGCTCTCGGACTTACCGATATGGGTGAAGGTCCCGTGGTCTATGCCGCTATAGACGACCTCAAGCCGGCGGGTCTTGATGCGGCACTTCTCCATGTCCTGCCTGATGAACTCGCTCCCAGCCACCACGCAGTCCGCCCTGGACAGGGACTTGACCAGAAGGCTCTTGTAAAAGCCCGAATCCTCGCTTTCCATGAAAGAGGAAAGGACATCGTTGACAATGACGACTCCCGGCCTCCGGTAGCCCAAAGGCAGGAGCTGTGGACCGGCCGCATAGAGGACTGCATCATAGGAGCGTTTCTTGCTGAACGAGTTGCACCTGAAGATATGCCAGAGCCGCTCCATGTTCAGGCTGTCGGGAAGCTGGACTGACGTGAACGGAAGCCCTTTTTCCTCAGTATAGGTGTACCTGTCTATCTCGGACCCGAACAGTTCCCATGACAGGGATGAATCATCGGGAAGGGCATTTATCAGCGACGAAAGATATGAGCCGTGGCCCGAGCGTCCGCTGTCACAACCGAAGGTGTCAATTCCAACTTTCATCGGAAAAAGCATATCACAAAACAAGAAAAAATGCTATAGTATGCCCATGAGCAAGACATTCATGGAGCTGGGCATAGGAGAGGGCCTTTCCGCAAGGCTTGAGGCAAAAGGTATACGGGAGGCGACCCCCGTACAGGAGAAAGTCATTCCAATCATCGCGGAGGGAAGGAGCGTCCTTTTCCAGAGCGAGACCGGGACAGGCAAGACCTTCGCATACCTCCTGCCCCTCCTGGAGCGCCTTTTCAAAGAAGAGAACGAGCGGAAGCAGGTGCGCCTGCTGATAGTCTCACCGACCCTGGAGCTGTGCTCCCAGATCCGGGACCAGGTGAAGCTCTGTACGGACATGGGCTCCGCCCTCTTTGTCGGGGGAGTCCCTATAAACCGGCAGGTAGAAAAGCTGAAGGAAAAACCCGAGATAGTCATCGGCGGCGCGTCACGGCTCCTTGAGCTGATACACCTTAAGAAGCTCAAGGTCGAGGGGCTTGAGGCGCTGGTACTGGACGAGGCCGACCGCCTGCTTTCTCCCGAGCTCAGGGAGGCGACAGAAGGGATGATTGCCCGGCTGCCGAAAGACCTGCAGCTCATCGGCAACTCGGCAACCGTCAGCGCCTACACCAAGAAAATCATAACGGAAGCCCGAATAAAAGAGGAGATTGAGCTGGTGGAGCTGCCCGCGGAGGACGTGCTGCGCTCCAGGATCGTGCACTGGGCCATCTTTGCCGAGCGGCGGGACAAGATAGACACGCTCCGCTCCTTCATCCGCGCGGTCAGCCCCCAGAAGATGATTGTCTTTACGAGCCGCCTGGACCAAGTGGAGAACATCGTCTCCAAGCTCCGCTACAAGCACATAGACTGCGAGGCCCTGGGGGCCAAGACAGACAAGAAGAGGCGGAAGGATGCCTGGGACAAGTTCAAGGGCGGCAAATGCAAGATACTGGTGACGACCGACGTGGCGGCCCGGGGGCTGGACATAGAGGGCATAACCCACGTAGTGCAGATGGACCTTGTGGAGGAGAAAGACTTCTTCATCCACCGGGCAGGCCGCACCGGGCGGGCGGGCAGGAAAGGCTTCAACGTCGTCATAGGCGACGAGAGGGAGATGCGGAGGTTTGCCTCATTCGAGAAGAGCCTGCACCTGACCGTATACCCCAAAATGCTCTTCAAGGGCCGCCTCGTAGCCCCGCAGCAGGACGCGCCTAGCGAAGGATAAGGTCCCCTACCTTGAAATAAAGGTCGTCGTTGTCAAAGAAGCTGCGCACTGAAGCCCTGTTCACCTCGAATTCCATGGAGTCCCTGACGAAGAGACTCTGCGGCCGGTGCAGGATAGGAAGCAAGTAGACAGGCTCGCCCGCCTCCGCCGAGAAAATAGCGTCGTAGCGCTCTGTCATCTCGCGGTTATATTCGGCGGCCTCCCCCTTCAGCAAGTCTTTCCACGCGTTGGCGACGACGGACTTGGAGTCCTTGAGGGCGAAGAAGCAGAACAAGAGCGTGCAGAGTGCCGCAAAAGAAAAGAGTATCCTCCTCTTATCCATCAGTTTCATGAATATCCGTGAGGCGGCCCCGAGCCCTTCCCAGACAAGGAAGACATCTCCCGAAGAATCAGCTGACAAAGCCCTGCTGAACGCGAAGAACACCGTATTCACGATGCTGACCAGAAGCGCGAGCATATAGAGGAATATCAGTACGAACAAGGTCCACGCATAGCGGGGCATGACGAACACATCCGGGGTCGCAAAGCTGAATATGGCGGCAACTCCCAGTATGACGAGGAAAAACGGAAGGACGGCCAGGACGGAAAGCCTGAGTCCACGTCTCCGCAGGGCGAGGGACATTCCGGTCACTAGCAGGAACATCGCAGGCAGGTAACGCCTCTGGCTCACGAGCTGCCATGAATAGCGGTTGAAATTTTCCTTCAGGCTGGAGAGCATGGTGCTGAGCGTCACCATCAGGGTCAGGCCGGAGTCAGTCCCTCCCGTGTACTTGCCGACATATCCGTCGGAATCAGGCATGACAGAGCCTTTCACCAGCAGGAAGTTCCGGGCAAAGACAGCAATGCAGACGAGCCAGAGAAGCACAAAAAAAACGTTGGCCCGCCTCTTTTTCAGCATGTCGTAAAGCACGAACGCGAATGAGATGCATCCACAGACAAAAGGGAAGTATTCCATCGAGAATATGCACAAGGCAAAACAGACGAAGCAGAGACCTCCGTACACGGACCTTGCCCGTCCCACGCTTCCGTAGAAGCTGAAGGCCGCCGCAATAAAAAGAAAAAAGTATGAAAGCCCCGCATTGTATCCCGAGCTGCTGACCATGTCATAGAAGGCCATAGTCGGATAGTGGATAGAGTTAAAAATCAGGTACAGGAAGAGGGAATAAAAGAAAAGCCCCTCGCAGCGTCCGAAACGGAAAATCCTTCTGTTCATGGCAATGAAAAGGACGCTCGCCGAGCCCCAGAAAAGCAGAACATAGAAAGCGGCGGAAAGATGGTAGGTCCTTATGAATGTCCTGAACAGCCCCTCCGTCATCCCTTCCGGATGATTGTAGAGAGATGAGAAGAAGATATTGCTAAAATTGATTGAGCCCCTGAAAGAGAAGAAAAGCTCTGGCGAAAGGCAGAAAGACTCTTTCTCAAGAAAACCCCTGAAAATCCACCAGTTATCGTTGTCACCAGGATGGTTGTACTGGCAGAGCAGAAAAAAAGGCAGTACCGTCATAAGGATGACGGCAAGGGAGAAAAGAACCAGGCATAAATCCGAAGCCTTGAGCTTCCTGAGCCCTGCGAAGCCCCGCGTCACGCCCAGCATTCCCGTATGCCAGCAAGAAGCGCATCCTCGCCGGGCCCGCTCTCAAGCAAATCCTTGAACTTCTTGTTCTTGGCGAGTCCGGCTATGGCTGACAGGATTTCCAGATGCTTCTGGGAAGCGGCGGTCAGCAGGATGAAGTAGACGAAGACCTTGCGGCTGTCCGGTGCCTGCATGTCAACAGGCTCCTTGAGGAAGCACACGGCTATGCGCTGATCCTCGCCCTTGTCTATGACCTTCTTGTGCGGATGAGGGAGGGCTATGCCATTCCCGACCGCCGTGCTAAGGATGTTCTCCCGCTCCACAAGCTCTTTTTCCAGAAGCTTGCCGTCAAGGCCGTCAGGGAGCTTCATCAGGGACACCGCGGACGCAAGGATTTCAGGAACATCCGAACCCGCGACATCATTATACACTCCCCCCTTCTTTATCAATGCGCACAAATCATCTGCTGAAAACATAATCACCTCACAACTTTGAACCTGCTGCAGTGGTCCTCGTCAATGGCCCCGAGCAGGATTTCCTCGATATCCTCATAATTCCATTTCATGCCGTCGATGGACACCATGATGGCCTCACTATCATTTTCGACATCTTTATCGCTGTAACTATAGGAAAGAATGTTCAGGAGATGCCCGTAGAGCTGCGTCAGGATGACAAGCTCCTGCTGGGGAAAATTCTCAAGGGTCCCCGCGCATCCGTCAATCTTGTACAAAAGCCCGTTGACCTTCTTGAAAAGGTCCAGGGTCAGCCTCCGAATCGGACCGCAGGCCTGATCGGCGAACCAGTTATAGCTGCTCCTGAACTCGCTGTCCCTTTTGGCCAGGACCCGGTGCACGAAATCCAGCTCACCGGCGTGAAACTGGTAATCCTCCGGGTAGAGGCTCACGGACAGCTCCTTCAGGTCATTCTTGTGCTGGTAGTACATGTCCAGGACGGCCTGATCCAGGACCTCTTTGGGAAGCATATAATACTGACCTTTCTTCTGCAAAAACCTGGCCTTCCGAGAAAAGCTGGAAATCATGTCCTTGTTCCAGCTCCCCACGGCAGGCGCGCTCTTGCCCTTGTACCAGAGCCGGGTCTCCACGCCAAAGCTCTCAAGAGCGACCTTCTTCGATGAGGAAAGCAGGTATTCCTCCACGGACCCACACTCCGGGATGCACAGCTCGTCCCGGTGGTCAAAGAACAGGCTTGCAAGCTGCTCCTCAATGGAGGCACAGGGGCCGACGGTCTCGAAGGACTGGAGAAGGAACTCCTCCAGTTTCTTATACCATGCGAGCCTTTTCTCCCCGATTTTGCCTGTGTTGAAACGGTCCTTTGAGTCATGAAGGATGAAAAAATCTATGATGCCCCTCGCCCAGTCCTTGACGGAACAGACGAGCCGGTCCCCCTTCTCAAAGGCGAAGCGTTCCTTCAGAACCGATATGTCGAATCCCGTCAGCTTAACGTTATTGGAAAGCTCCCCGGATACGGCACGGACATCGAGCCCCTCGTTGGCGGGATCGGCGGCGATGTACTGGGGGGCATACTCCTCGCCGTAGAGCATGAATTTGTCTATGGCCTCATCGCTGTCGCATAGTACGGACTTCCGCATGAGCTGAACGCCGTCTATGACGAAAGTAAGCTCTTCAGAGGGAATATCCGGGGCAACGAACGGAATACAGCGGTCACCGGGAATCAGCACCCCTGAGTCGAACTCAAAGCTCGTGGGCTTGATGCTGAACATCTCGCCAGTGAAAGCACCGGCCCGGCTGATGAAGTTGCCATCCATAAGAAAGAATACCAGACCTGATTCACCAATGCAGTCCAGAATATCCTCCTTCTTGGCATAAATGCCTGATTTCTTGAGAAATAGCTCCACGTCCCTCAGTGAAAAGACGTTCAGGGTTGTGGAAAAAAACTGATTGAGCAGAAAATCCAGTTCAGAATTCACGTCCACATAATAACACGTAAATCAAAGGGCTGTCAAAGGCCCATCCAGCCCCGGACCTTGCCAATCCTATCGATGAACACAGAGACCTCATCTTCCGTATTGTAGAAGTAGAGGCTCGCCCTCGCAGTGCTGCCCGCACCGAGCTTCTGCATGAGGGGCTGGGCGCAGTGGTGGCCGGCCCGGATCGCGATATGCTCGCTGTCCAGGATGCTCGCGATGTCGTGCGGGTGCACGCCGTCTATCGTGAAGGTCACGATGCCGCAATGCCGCGCGGGGTCAGGATTGCCGATCACGTGCAGGTGCGGAACGCAAGACAGCCCCTCCATGAGGAGCCCCGCGAGCCGGTTGTCGTTCTCCTCTATGGCATCCAGGCCTATTCCCCCGATGTAGCGGATAGCTTCGGCAAAACCGACCGCCCCTGCCGCATTGACCGTCCCCGCTTCGAATTTATGGGGAAGCTCGGCATAAGTCGCCGACTCCCGCGTAACGTATTCAATCATCTCTCCGCCTGTCAGGAAGGGTGGCATGGCCTCAAGCAACTCCTTCCTGCCGTACAGGGCACCGATTCCCATAGGACCGCAGAGCTTGTGGGCCGACAAAACGAAGAAATCCGCCCCGAGAGAGCGCACGTCCACTTTGATATGAGGGGCTGACTGGGCTCCGTCCACGACGACGACCGCCCCCTTCCCGCCGTAACCGACCTTGTGGGCATGCTCCGCAATCTCCTTGACCGGGTTCGTTATGCCGAAGACGTTGCTGACATGGGCTATCGCGACAAGCCTGGTCCTTGCGCCTATCTTGCCCTTCCATTCCGACTCAGGGATAACGCCGTCGTCCCCGCATTCCAGGAAAACGAGGGAAGCCCCCTTCGCCCGTGCGACCATCTGCCAGGGCAGGAGGTTGGAGTGGTGCTCCATGCAGGAGACGACAACCTCGTCCCCCTCCCTCACGTTGCTCATCCCCCAGCTGTAGGCAACGAGGTTCAGGCTCTCGCTCGCGTTGCGGGTAAAGATTATCTCGCTGTCCTCGGCCGCGTGCAGGAAAGAGGCGACCGTGTGCCGGGCAGCCTCGTACATGTCCGTCGCCCTTACGCTCAGGCCGTAGAGGCCGCGCAGGGGATTCGCGTTGGAATAGCGGTAGAAGTCCGCGACAGCATTGATGACACGCTCGGGCCGCTGGGTTGTCGCGGCATTGTCAAAGTATATGAGCCCTTCGTTGGCCTTGTTTCCTTCGGACGAACCGAAGAAAGCGAAATCCTTCCTGTAATCTGCCAGTCCTTTCATTATGCGAAAGCTCCTTCCAGATGGCGGTTTATTCTGTCCACGACATCCGCATCCTGTATAAAGCGGCTCGCGGCGGCGACCTTGGATTTTACCATGATTTTCTTGGCGGAAAGCTCGTCTATGCCCCTGCTCTGCATGTAGAAGAGAATGTCAGCCCCGATTCTTCCTATGGACGAGCCGTGCCTGCCGTCCACATCCTCCTCGTCGCAGAGGATGACCGGCAGGGATTTGTTGACGGCGGCAGGGCTCATGAGGAGGACGTTCTCCTGCTCGTCTCCCTTCGCACCGGCAGCCCCCTTCACGAAGTCGATTGTCCCCCGCCAGGTCTTGCGTCCCTGATCCGAGACGACCCCGTCCACGTTCATGGAGCTGGAGCTGTCCCTCCCGGTCTGCCGGGCGACATAGCAAACGTCCAGGCAACGATTCTTGTCCACCAGGTAGGCAAGCCGCCCCTCGAACGAGGAGGATTTCCCGGAAAGCTCGTAGCAGCTGCCGGAGAAGACCTTTGATCCGCCGAGCTGCAATTCCGTAAGCTCAAGCTTTGCCCCCTGCCCTATCGCGGCGCCGACAGAATCAAAGTGCATAACGTCCCCGCCGAGCAGGTTGACGATGGCGACATGGACGCTCGCCCCCTCCTCCACCAGAATCCGTATGCGGTTCCCGGCGAGGCTCCCGTCATTACCGCTTGACTCGAATATAAAGCGGGACCCGCTTTCCTTCCGGGCAACGATGAGGGTTTCGCGAATGCCGTCCCCGCCGCCCAAGGACAGATGTACGGCACCTCCGTCCGTCCTGCCTTCCTGCACCGTGTATATATCCGCCTCAAGACCGAGTTTTACCGCCGCATCCTCGAACTGCCTGTCGAACTCCGATCCCATCCCGCTTTTTATGCCGGACAGGACTGGAGGCAGGTCCGCGAGGGACTTTCTCTCAACGGTGATGCCCTCCGGCAATGCAGGAAGGACACCGGCCTCCCCCCGATGCGCGGAGACAGAAAGATGCCCCCGGTTTATGTTCAGCTGGTTCCAGGTCAGGCTCGGGAACTGGTTCACGTCGCAGTCAAAAGAAAAATCATGATTTGCCATCACAGTGTCCCCTTCATCTCAAGGCGTATCAGGTTGTTCATCTCCACCGCGTACTCAAGCGGGAGCTCCTTGCTGACCGGATTGGCAAAGCCCGAGACAATCAGGGCCCGCGCCTCCTCCT